>JALYZH010000374.1 GCA_030948945.1 Gemmatimonadota bacterium
CGCTCGAAAAAGCCGATCGAGGAACTGTGACGGCCCGATGGGCTCAGTGCAACTTCGCTTGAATTTGCCATGTTACGCGTCGGACCGAAAAACCTATTCGCGATGGTCGGTCAGTGCAATTCTACCACGGAATAGTCTTGCGGTCGCGGAAAAATCCACCTGTCGGCCCGCTGTCAGGGAGCGTCGCCAGCCAAACGGCAGTTTCGGCGCCTCTCTCCACTGTGCGGCTGGCGCCAGACCCGCCCATTGAGGTCTGGACCCAGCCAGGATCGACCGAATTGATCAGGATGCCCATCCCTTGCGTCTCAGCCGCAAGCACGCGGGTCGCGACATTGATTCCTGCCTTTGACATTCTGTAGGCGATGTAACCGGGACCCATCTCCGAGAGCGAGCCCATGCTACTCGAGAGATTCACGACGCGGCCATAGCGCCGGCTCTTCATGATGGGAATGGCGAGGCGAGTGAGAAGAAGCGGACCATACACGTTCGTCTGCATCGTGTCGCGGATGATCTGGATCTCCTGCTCTGCGTCCGCGTCGCCTTCCTCCACCATGATGCCGGCGTTGTTGACCAGGATGTCGAGTCGTCCGAGATCATGCCGGACCGAGTCCATACACGCCTCGATGCTCTGATCATTGGCGACGTCGAGTTTTCGCACTTCTACGGGAAGGCCCGCCGCAATCAGCTCTCGAGCGGCGGCCGCACCTCTCGACCATCGCGCGATCCCAGGATGACGCGAATGCCGAGCTTCGCGAGCTGCCTGCATATCCCGAAACCGATTCCCCGGTTGCCGCCCGTTACCAGCGCGATTTTTTGCTCAGCCATTCCATGACCCGTGAGGAAAACACTGCTGATTGAATAGTGTAGTCGCCGTCACCGGAATTGGCGCCTGCTGGATACCCTTGCGTTTTCATTGCGGGTCTCATCGAGAATCACCGTAAGTGGCTCAGGCGATTGAGGATCGGCGGCATCCTCCGCTCGCATGCCACAACGTGAATCGGGTGGCTCATCTAGCAAGTTCGGGTGGCGGCAATATCATTGCATGAGCTGAGTGCTGGCCCCCTCTTATGATTGCCTCGCGGCTTGCCGCCCCTCCCCGTCCCTCCAAGAACGACATCGCGCGTCTGCTGACAGAAGCGCGCGATCGCACTCTATTGCTGATATCGGGGATCTCGGACGAGGATCTGCACCGGCAGCACGATCCTTTGATGAGTCCGATCATCTGGGACGTCGGTCACATCGCGCATTTCGAGGAGCTGTGGCTCACCCAGAATCTGGATGGCCCCATCGAGTTCTCGGAGATGCCGGGGCTGTACAACCCATTCGAGCACCCGCGCGCGACGCGCGCATCCTTGGCACTTCCGACACTCGCGCAGATGACGGCGCGCCTGCAGGAGATTCGTGCTCGTGTTCTCGACCGGCTCGACGAGCTCGCGTGGAACGATGATAACCCGCTGCTGGAAGCCGGGTACGTCTACAGCATGGTCCTTCAGCACGAGTACCAGCACAACGAAACGATTCTTCAGACGTTGCAGCTGAAGAAGGGCGAGTCGTACCGCGCGCCTCGAGCCATCACGTTTCCCAGGCGTCCATTGAGCCCGGGTGGAATGGTTGGCTTCGATGGTGGACGTGTCACGATGGGAACGACAGATCGCTCTGCAGCATATGACAACGAGCGTCAGCTGCACGAGCTGGAGCTGAGTCCCTTCCTCATCGACCGGAATCCAGTGACGAACGGGCGCTATCTCGATTTCATCGCCGACAAAGGATACGAGCGCGAGGAGCTCTGGTCGGTTGGAGGCCGCCGCTGGCTTACCGAGTCCGGCGCAATCGCACCCAAATACTGGGCGCGAGACGGCGAAGGATGGGTCAACCGCACCATGGATCTTAGCCGACCCGTCGATGCGGCTCGGCCCGTTTGTCACGTCTCCTATCATGAGGCTGAGGCATTCGCAAAATGGGATGGGAAGCGACTGCCGACTGAGTTCGAGTGGGAAGCTGCCGCCTCCTGGGATCCATCGACCAGGAGCGCGCGAAGATTTCCGTGGGGCGATTCGGAAGTCGACTCCAGAAATGCAAACGTCGATCAGCTCGCTTTCGATACCGCCCCGATCGGCACGTACGAAAGTGGAGTGTCTCCGCTCGGCTGCTATGGCATGATCGGAGATGTGTGGGAATGGACGTCGAGTGACTTCAAAGCATACCCGGGGTTCCAGAGCTTCCCATACAAGGAATACTCCGAGGAATTTTTCGGCTCTGATTACAAGGTGTTGCGCGGTGGATCGTGGGCCACTCGTCCTGGCGCAATCCGGAACACCTTCCGCAACTGGGATTATCCGATCAGACGCCAGATCTTCAGCGGATTCCGCTGCGCGCGGGACGCATGAAGGACAAGCCAGTCCTTTCCGAGGTGGTTGGTGGAACCCCGCCGTACACGGTGCGTCGCTCGCGCGAGCAGATGGTGCGCGACGTCCGCGAAGGGCTTACGAGCACGCCGAAACAGCTTTCCCCGAAATACTTCTACGACGAGCGCGGATCGGAGCTGTTCGAGGAGATTACTCAACTCCCCGAGTACTACCTCACGCGGGCTGAGCGTTCTCTGCTGGAATTGAAGATCCCCGAGATCGTGGCTTCGGTTCGACCATGCTCTCTCGTCGAGCTCGGTGCAGGCAGTGCGACCAAGACGCGAATCATCCTCGACGCCATGCGCGAAAATGGGTGCGCCGAATGCTACGTACCGATCGACGTGAGCAGGGATTTTCTTGAAGCGACCGCCGTCCAGCTGGAGGCGGACTACCCCGATGTTCGCATCACGCCCGTCGTCTCCGACATCACGGAGCCATTCGCCTTACCACCGGCGGCCGACCCGACGCTGGTAGTCTTCCTGGGAAGCACGATTGGAAACTTTCCGCGCGAACAGGCGATACGCCTTCTCTCTCACATCGCCGGGGCCATGGCACCGACCGATCGGTTCCTCCTCGGCGCTGATCTCATCAAGGATCCGGAGATCATCAGTAGGGCGTACAACGATTCACAGGGCGTGACGGCGGCATTCAATCTCAACGTGCTCGAAAGGCTGAATCGCGAGCTCAATGCCAATTTTCCGTTGACGGATTTCGAGCACCGTGCGTTCTACAACAGCCGGTATCGGCGCATCGAGATGCATCTCGTGGCGCGCAGGTCACTTACCGTAGTCATTCCCGAGATCGGCGAGATCGGCTTTACGAAAGGTGAGAGCATTCGCACCGAGCTGAGCTACAAGTACGATCGAGCGACTCTTGAGGACATCCTCGCCACGTCGGGACTGTCGATCGAGAAATGGATGCCGGCCGACGATGGATCATTCGCTCTCGCACTTTCTCGCGTGGAGAGCTGAGCCGGCATTGTGAGCCTCACCGAGGCAAAGCTGCTCGAGGATCTCCAGCAGCGGTTCTTCTCTCCGATGATGTCGAGAACGCCGCGCGCGATCGGCGTGGAGCTCGAGCTCATTCCCGTCCACGCTGCCACGCGACTGCCGGCACTGACGAGGAGCGACCGCGAACCGTCGACGGCGTATGTCCTCTCACAGCTGGGCAAGCGTCAAGGTTGGCGGGAACTTTCAGCCGGTGATGATCCCCCGTCGTGGAAGCTCCAGGACGGAACAAGCATCTCGTTCGAGCCAGGCGGACAGATCGAGATCAGTAGCGCCCCGCACGCGAACGCCTCGTCGGTAGCAATGGCGATGCAGACACTCGTTGCAATGATTCGCGAGGCGATGACGGCGGCGAGCATCGACCTGCTCGCGTTCGGCGTCGATCCCTACAATGGCATCGAGGCCGTCCCGTTGCAGCTGCATCGTGATCGCTACGGCAGAATGACTCGCTACTTCGAGTCGATCGGTCCCTCGGGCGTCCGCATGATGCGGCAGACAGCGGCGGTGCAGGTCAATGTCGAGCGCGGCGATGAGCCGGGAAAGCGATGGCTGCTTCTCAACGCCCTGGCGCCCTACATCGTTGCGCTCTTCGCCAATTCGCGCTCCTATGCCGGAAAAGCGACCGGGCACGCCAGCTACCGCGCTCATCTATGGCGCACTCTCGATACCTCCCGCACCGGATTGCCGTGCGATTCTGCAGATCCAGCGGCCCGATACCTCGCCTTTGCGCTCGATGCCAAGGCAATGCAGAGCAGTGATGGAACGCGACCCTGGCTCAGTTTCCGCGACTGGATGCAATCGACCAGTCTCGGCGACGACGATTGGCTGTTTCATCTCTCGACACTATTTCCAGAGGTGAGGCCCAAGGAATTTTTTGAGATTCGTTCGCCAGATGCTGTCGACTCTGAGGATCTCGCGGCGCCGGTAGTATTTATTGCTGGCATTGTTTACGACACTGAAAGCGCAGCAGCGGCCGCAAAGTTGGCTGGGGCGCCGAGCGAGACACTACTCGAGCGCGCCGGCCAGCTCGGGTTGGCTGACCCCGAGATTGGAGCCGTCCTTCCGCGACTCGTTGAATTCGCGCTCGAAGGTGCAGGACGTCTGGGCCACGATTATCTGTCGCCGATCGATGTGTCGATCGCGCGAAAGTACTTTGCGCGGACCCTCTCCCGCACCGACATTTGAGCCCATGGGAATTCGGAGTTTGATTCTCGACATGCGTCGACCGTTCACCACCCACGTCCGTAGAGCGCTCGCGTTGGTCGCGTTTTCCTGGGCCCTCTCCACGCCAATATCGGCAGACGCGCAGCAGGAGCCGGCGCCGAGGAGAACGATCCTCGCCATTGGTGGTCATGCTGGAGACATGGAGCTTACCGCCGGCGCCCTTTTAATCAAGCAGCGAAAGCTCGGCGATCGGGTAGTGATCCTGCAGATGACACTCGGGGAAGGAGGCAACCCGAGACTGTCTCCTGCTATCTACGGAGCACAGAAGCGTCGCGAGGCGCTGGCGGCGGATTCAGTGATTGGAGCCGAGACGATATTTGCGCCGTACCGAGATGGGGAAATCCCAAACGATGAAGCGGCTCGCCGGTACGTTGCCGACGTCATTCGCGCGGTGAAGCCGACCTACGTGATCACACACTGGTCGCGCAGCATTCACAAGGACCACAGCAACACGAGCCTGATCGTCCAAGATGCGGTGCTGCTCGCCTCTCTCGAAGGAGTTGTGACTGCTCACCCAGCGCACCGCGGGGTTCGCGGGATTTTCTACGCGGAGAACTGGGAGGATGCGGAATCTTTCGCGCCTTACCTCTACATCGATGTCACCAATGAGCTGGCGCAGTGGCGCGAAGCGGTGACCAAGTACGAATTCGTTGGCGGAAGAATTTCATCTTTCAGGTATCTCGACTACTACGACGCTCTTTCAACTGTGCGCGGAGCCGTCTCCGGCAAGGTCAGGGCGGAGGCTTTCGACATCGACTCGTTCGGCAAGCGGCGGGTGATGGATTCGCTTCCATAGCGCACGCCGCTATCCCGGGTCCCCAATGATTTCGCTTCAAGTACTCACTTTCATGCAGGTTGCCGCGATGTCACCACCGCTCGCGGTGATTCGCATCAATCAGCTCGGCTATCCGCCCGACGCACCGAAGGTTGCCGTCTTCTGCGCGTTGGAGAACACAAATCTCCGGACGTTCGTCCTGACGGATGGCTCGGGCAAGACGCTTCTCGAGCGGCCGGTGACGCCAGCCAAACCGTTTGGTCCTTGCGTCTCGATCTACCGTATGGATTTCTCGTCGCTCAGACGAACTGGCGAGTACCACATTGTTGCCGGCGGAATATCCTCACCCGCCATTCGCATCAGGGAAAATGCCTACGCGGGTGCGGCCGATACGCTGCTTTACTACATGAGAGAGCAGCGTTCGGGATATAATCCGCTCTTTCACACCGTCGTCCACGCACGTGACGGAATTGTCGTCGATGATTCCGCGCGCGCGGGAAAATTCGTCCCCGTCACGGGCGGCTGGGCGGACGCTTCCGACTACCTGCAATATGTGATGACGTCGGCGAACGCCACGTTCGTCATGTTGATGGCGTATCGCGATCATCCGCACTCATTCTCCGATCAGTTCGACTCGCGCGGATTGGCCGGAAGCAACGGAACGCCGGACGTGCTCGACGAAGCGCGCCACGGGCTCGAATGGCTGGTGAGAATGTTTCCGTCGGACTCCGAGATGTACAACCAGCTCGGCGACGACCGCGATCACACCTACTGGGATCTCCCACCGACGGACTCCGCGGACTACGGCTGGGGAAAGGGGAAGGAGCGCGCGCTGTATCCGTGCACCGGCAAGCCACAGGGACTCTTCAAGTACAAGAACAG
>JALYZH010000377.1 GCA_030948945.1 Gemmatimonadota bacterium
CCGGGCGGACACAGCGTGGGGACGCTGTGCATCATGGACAAGCAGCCGCGCGAGTTCAGCGAGGACGATCGGGAGACGCTGCGCGATCTGGCCGAAAATGTCGAGAAGGAGCTGAAGTCGCACGCCAAGCCGAAGTCGAAAAAGAAGGTCGAAGCGCCTCCCGACTAAGGGTCATCTCGAAAATCCTTGCGCCGAGTAGTCAGGGGCTTTATCGTTAGCACGGCTAACGATCTCTGGAGGCATCATGTCTAACGGTGCTGGACTCGCTTTGAAGGGCATCAAGCAGATCGCGATTCCCGTTCGCAACGTGAAGGAAGCCGCCCGATTCTATGGGGAGACACTCGGACTGAAGCACCTGTTCGACGCCCCCCCTGCACTTTCCTTTTTCGATTGCGCGGGTGTGCGACTGATGCTCGCCGGGCCGGACGCACAGGGTGAAGATGGAGACAAGCAGCATGCGGTGATCTTCTACGATGTCAGCGACATCAGGAAAGCGCATGCAACTCTGAAATCTTCCGGCGCCCACAGCCTCGAGGAGCCACGCGTCATTACGCGCATGAACGGGCGCGAGATATGGCTCGCCTCCGTCTCGGACGGTCAGGGAAACGTCGTCAGCCTGATGAGTGAAGTCGCGGAGAGGTAAGGACGAGGCTTTTGCCCTCGCCGACCAGATCCACTCGGCGGCGATTCATCTTCTCCGACAGCTTCGCAAGGAAGACGACGCCAGTGGAATCTCCGCGCCAAGACTCTCCGCGCTTTCGGTGGTCGTCTTCGGCGGACCTCTGACTCTGGGGCAGCTCGCGGCGGCGGAGCAGGTAAGGCCGCCCACCATGACGCGCATCGTGGCCGGGCTGGAAAAAGACGGACTGGTGAAGAAAAAAGGCGACGCGCGCGATCGACGGCTCACCAGGATCTACGCGACCCCCAAGGGGGAGAAGGTCCTCGCCGCCGGCCGAGCTCGCCGAGTCACTTTGCTTGCGGGCGCAATAGAACGGCTCAGGGAAACCGAGCTGGCGGAGCTAGGGCGTGGCGCTCAACTTCTCAGAGAGCTGATTGATTCCATGCGGAGGACACCACGATGAGTCGCCCCCGATCCGACCTCGAGGCGTTGCGGGAGGATCTGCGTAAGGTCTACGACGGCGACCCGTGGCACGGCTCGTCCATCACTCACGTCCTCCAGGATATCGACGCGGACGTGGCCGCTCGGCGTTCAATTCCGAACGCGCACACAATTTGGGAGCTGGTGCTGCACATGACGGCCTGGACGCGAGAAGTGGCGTCGCGCGTCCGCGGTGGCGACGCGAAGTCTCCACCAGAAGATTGGCCGGCACCCCGGTTCGGCGGCGGCGAAGCAGAGTGGAAGGCGGCAAAGGACGATCTCGGCGCTGCCCAGAAGGAGATCGAAGCCGCCGTCGATGCGCTAAAGCCCGAGGAGCTCGTTCGCTGGATCGGAGACCAACGCGATCCTGCGCTCGGGACAGGAACGACGTTAGGAACCGCGATCCGCGGATTGCTTCAGCACCACACCTACCATGAAGGGCAGATCGCAATCCTCAAGCGGGCAGCTGCTGATAACTGACAACTAGCAAACTATGCTACTGACGTCTCGCGCCCGTTCAGTTGAAGTTGTCAGTTGTCAATTATCAGACTGTCATGGAACCCTGGCCCTCCCGATCGTGTTCGCGTCCGTGCCAAACCAGAGCGTACGCGTCGGTGCGTGGAAGATCATGTGCCGCACAGTGAGTCCACCGCTTCGGGTAATGGGTGTAACCGAGATCCACGATTGGGTCTTGGGCTCAAACCCCACCAGCCGATTTGGCTGTATTCCTGTTTCGGCGAGCCAGATCCTGTCCCGATCGTCCGAGGCCATCGCGTAAGGCAGTGATTGCATGCCGCCGGGGAGCGGAAACTCACGGACCGCACCAGTTGCCGGATCGAGGCGGCCGAGCATTCCTCGCGTGTAGTCCCCGTACCACAGGATCCCGTCCGACGTCACCGCGATTCTTCGCGGACGCGTGCGAGCGTTGGGAAGCGTGTACTCCCTGATCGCGAGCGTTGTGGGATCGATCGTTGCGATCTTGTTGGTCCCGAATTCGTCGAACCAGGGACGTCCGCTCGGGTCGACCACGATCCCGTAGGGACGGGCGTCACTGGTCGGTGGCTTCATGAGTCGTACCTTACCGGTTCGCGGGTCGAGGTGTCCGACGAAGTTGGAGAATTGCGCTGTGAACCACATCTCGCCGTTGCGATCGAAAGTCATCGTGTGCGGATCACGCGCGGCCTTGTCCGGCATCGGGAAAATCGTGCTCTTGCCAGTCGCTGGGTCCAGCCAGCCGATGCGCCCATTGCGGTTGCCGGAAAACCACACTTTCCCGGATTTATCGATGACGAGGTTGTGGGGGTTGGTTCCCGACTCGATCTCGTACCGCTTGAAGGTGCCCGTTCCCGGGTCGAGGTACGCGATGTAGTTCCCTTCCTGCCCGACAAACCACACTCTCCCCTGCGAGTCGAGATATGGATCGCGCGGTCGTGTCTTGTCCCATGGAACCGTCCACTCCGTCACTTGCAGCGGCGCGCGGGCTTGATCCTGCGCCCGCGTGACCGGAGTCACAAGAGGAAGGCACAGCAGCGTGAGGGTTATATGCCGCATGACGCGCGCTCGAGATTTGAAGGACCCGTTGAGCATATAAGGCGGGTCGCGCCGAGTCCAGTGATGGCGATCCCATTGCTGTGGTATGACACTTTTCACCCGCAGGCTCCGTAATGTGCGTTGCGGGGATCGTTTACAACGTTTTCGCCGTCCGCGTTGTCTAATTCGGAAAGCTGGGTTGTTGCAGTAGACCCACCCCTCACCCTCGCGGACCTCGCAGACGCGATTGTGAAAAGGCCAGCCGGCGGATAGCGCCGGTGGCGACTGCAGAAGACCCGGTGTCAGCGGACATTCGCTGGCGCCGGGTTTTCGTTTTATCTCTTAGGTGCCCTCACCCACCCTTATGAACAGGCCCACGAACCGTGTTCCGGAGCTGGCTGGCGTCGCCACCTACGCGCAGGCGGCGCGCATCGGCTACTCGGTGGAAGAAAACGTTCAACGATTGCTGCGGCTTCACTGGGCGGAGCGTCGGCTGATGGACATCATGCTGGCTCACCTCGCCTCCATGCCCGTTTGGGAGGTGAAGTGTGCGCTCGCTTTGCATCAGTGGTACTGCGCGGAACACGCCGACTGGCTGCGGCGGCGGATTGTCGAAATGCGGCACCCTGCACCAGCGCTCGAGCAGCCTCCCGACTCGGCGCTCGACGCATTTCTCGAAGAGCTCTTGCGCGCGGAAAATCCGGAAGAGCTCGTCGCTGGCGTATACCGAGTTGCTCTGCCGGCGCTCCGCGACGCGTACTACCACCACATTCACCACACCAACCCGCTGGTGGATCACCCGACTCGACGCTTCATGCGGTATGCGCTGCTCGAAGTGACTGAAGCCGTCGAATGGGGCGAAGCCGCGCTGTCGGCGCTAACTCAGGACAAAGCCGCCGCGGCGCTCGCAACTTCGTGGCGCGAGCACCTGGAGATTTACCTCGGCGCAGCGCGTGGGATCGCCGGAGATCCGCGTATCGATCTAGAGGAGGGTGACAGCCATCGCGGTGTGGCAATCCGGGCGATGGACCCACCGCTCCCCGAACCACGGGCGGCGAAGCCGTTCGTTCCGGACTTCGAGCCAAAGCGTGATCACCGCTTTCACGGGCTCTACAACTTCAACTTTCCGCCACACGTCGTTTACAACGCACCGGGCGTTCCCGCAGACGAGCGCAATCTGGCGCTGCTATGCAAGAGGACACTCGAGATGGACGTCCCGGAAATGATGTGCTCGTTTCTTTTCGAGCGGAAAGATCAGCCGTGGGAGTTCTATCTCGACTACTCGCGACAGCTTTGGGACGAAGCGCGACATGCGATGATGGGAACGGTGGCGTTCGAGGACCGCGAGATTGACTGGACCCGGATCCCGCTCAACGTCGGATTCTCGCTTCGTCTGAATCTCCACGCTACTCCGCAGGAGCGTCAGATACTGCTCTACGCGATTGAACAGTCGTTGATGCCGAGCGAGACCGGCAAACGCTTCGAATACGAGACCGCCGTCGAAGCCGGCGACGAGTTGTCGGCGCACTTTCACGATTACGACTGGGCCGACGAAGTGCTGCACGCCCAGATCGGCAGGCGCGCACTCAAGCGGGAAGGGATCACCACAGGCGACGCAATCGCGCTGGGCAAGGAGATCCATGAGCGGACCTGGGCCGCGCTCGAGCAGTACAAGTCACGCGAGCCTCAAACGAACTGGTGGCCGGATTTTGTACGGCAGGTACTTGGCAAGGAGAGCGCGGCCACCGACGCCAGCCTCGCCGACCTGAAAATCGTCGGCGAGTAATTCGGTGGTGTCCGCGTTGGCTTCCCTGTAATCCCGCTACTGCGAGTAGATCGCGGTCGTCCCGGAGATGTTGAAGGAGAGCGTTCGCGCCCCACTGAACGAGCTGCTATTGCCGAGGTTGCCGGTGTAGGGGGTCAGGGTGCCCCCAAAGGTGCTCTGCGATGGGTAGAACGTCACGACGCTACCGCTCTGACTCCAAGTGCCAGATTCGGTCTGCGACTGGGTGGCATTGTTGATCAGGTAGGTCGCAAACTCGGTGTAGCTCCCGTCGCTGTTGAGCGAGTAGGTATCGCTCTGGATGGTGATTGTGTTGTTGTTGGCGTCCCTGTACGTGTACGGAAGGGGGGTGTTGTTGTAGGTCTGCAGGTAGTAGACACCGTCCGCCCTGGAAGTATTACCGGTCAGGTCCGAGCAGGCGGTGGCGCCACCAATGAGTAACGCCGCAGTCATGAGTACTTTAGCACGAGCCATCATTAGTTGATCCTCGATAGGAGTCTTTGGCGAGCTTCGAAAGAAGGGAGCCAGTAGCTGCCCGCCGCCACGAGTATTCTGACCAGCTGAGCAGGGCGGATGTTCCCCGGCAAGGGGAGATAAGGCCTGCCGTGCTGGCCCACATTTCGCCATTCAGCGGCAGAGTTTCCACATTCTCAACAGGACTAATACGCCCTTATGCTCTCTTGTGTTAAGGTCGCCTCAAGCGTTCGTAGGCCAGCCTTCCATGCGGTCTTGCCTCTGGCCATTGCCATTGCCCTCGTCGGCTGCAAGGCAAGAGATACCTCGGGCGCCAGCAAGTCAGCTAATGCCCAGACCTGGGCGCCGGAGAAGCTGACTTCAGTTCAGGGGGTCCCGGCGACCGAGATCGAGTCGCTGATCGAGAAGAAGCTTGACGGTTCAAGACTTCCGAAGATCGACGACGACCAGTATGGACACATCACGTACTTTACGACCTATATCAACTCGGCAATGACCTCTACAATCGCGACGACAAGCTCGTTCCAGTCGTGATGCCGGGTGCGTTGCCGAGCAAGGAAGTTGTCGACGCGGTTCAGCACTGAAGCCGGGGGCGAAGTCCCTCGAGCACGGCTCGGAATCGCCGGGCTCGACGCCGCGCCTAGGATCGATAGGCAGAGCTTCTCTTCCCGATCTCCGCGTCAAAAACGTGGATACCCTCCGGCCTCACTCGAATCGAGACCTTTTCGCCTGCCGTGATTCGAGGCTGCACGGGGGCGACGGCGACCGCGCGACCGCCATGCGGCAACGTCACGTACACGATCTGCTCGTTCCCCATCGGCTCGACGACGCCGACTTCCGCGCGAACGACACCATCACCCCGGGCGTTGTCGTCAGTGATCTCGAGGTGTTGCGGCCTGATGCCAAGGAAAACCTTTCCATCCGCTCCGGGCTCGCACGGAACGCGGATCGAGAAATCGGGGTTCTGAAAGGTGCACATTCCGCCCGATCCGATCCGCATGAGGACTCCCTCGAAGAAGTTCATTCCCGGACTTCCGATGAATCCCGCGACGAATTTGTTGGCGGGCTCTTCGTACAGCTTCATCGGCGTATCGACCTGCTGAAGCACCCCTTCCTTCAGTACGGCGATGCGATCGCCCAGAGTCAGAGCCTCGGATTGATCGTGGGTGACGTACACCATCGTCGCCCCCAGCGCTCGATGCAGGCGGGCCAGCTCGACACGCGTCTCGACCCGGAGCTGAGCGTCGAGGTTTGATAGCGGCTCGTCGAACAGAAAGGCGAGCGGCTCGCGGACAATGGCTCGACCAAGCGCGACGCGTTGCCGTTGACCCCCAGAGAGCTGCGCCGGCTTCCGATCGAGCAGCGCCTCGAGTCCCAGCGATGCAGCGACGGCGCGCACCCGCTCCTCGATGATGGCGCGCGGTTGTTTCCGGATGCTGAGTCCAAAGCCGAGGTTCTGCCTGACCGTCATGTGCGGATAGAGCGCGTAATTCTGGAACACCATCGCGATGTCGCGCTGCTGCGGCG
>JALYZH010000397.1 GCA_030948945.1 Gemmatimonadota bacterium
TTCCGTCCTGCATTGCGGAAAGGCTTCCCATTCCGCGAATCATCTTGAACCGGCGTCCCTCGAGTAGCAGCGATTCACCCGGACTTTCCTCGGTGCCAGCGAGCATCGATCCCATCATCACGCTCGAGGCACCGGCGGCAAGTGCCTTCACGATGTCGCCGGAATATTTTATTCCCCCGTCGGCGATCACCGGCACGTCGCCAGCACCTTCGACTGCGTCGAAGATTGCGGTGAGCTGCGGAACGCCAACGCCGGTCACGACGCGAGTCGTACAGATCGAGCCGGGTCCGACGCCCACCTTTACCGCATCCACTCCCCGCTCGACCAGCGCGCGCGCGCCGGCGCGTGTGGCGATATTGCCTGCCACGAGCTGAACGTCGGGAAACATCTCGCGTACGACCGATGTCGCCTCGAGAACTCCCTCCGAGTGCCCGTGCGCCGTGTCGACGATCAGCACATCGACACCCGCATCGACCAGCGCACGCGCCCGATCGCGGTAATTCGCCGCGCCTATCGCCGCCGCGACGCGCAGTCGGCCGTGCTGATCCTTGTTAGCGTCGGGGAAGTCGCGCCGCTTGTGGATGTCCTTCACCGTGATCAATCCGCGCAGCGTACCCTTTTCATCCACAACCGGCAGCTTTTCGATCCTATGCTTGCCCAAAATTGCTTCGGCCTCGTCGAGCGTGGTTCCCACTGGTGCGGTGACGAGATTTCTCGACGTCATCGCTTCCTGTAGCGGACGATCGAGGTTCCGCTCGAATTGGAGATCGCGATTGGTGATGATTCCCACGAGTTGTCCGTCGCGATTGACGATTGGCACTCCCGAGATCTTGAATCTCTTCATCAGCGCAACGGCTTCGCGCAGCGTTCCATCCGGGGAGAGCGTGATCGGATTGAGGATCATCCCGCTCTCCGATCGTTTCACGCGATCGACTTCGGCCGCCTGCCGGTCGATCGACATGTTTTTGTGGATGACGCCGATTCCCCCCGCGCGCGCCATGGCCATAGCCATGTCCGACTCGGTGACGGTATCCATCGCCGCCGACGCGAACGGAACGTTGAGCGTGATGCCACGCGTAAAGAGGGAGGTCGTGCGCACGTCCTTCGGGTGCACGAGGGAGTGCCTGGGCGTCAGCAGAACGTCATCGAAGGTCAAAACGACCTCGGTGCGAACCCTGGGCGTGCTCGTTTCGGCCGGCGCAGACCCCTTGATGCGCGAAAGCCCGCCGCCGGCTTTTGCCGGAGTGGCGGGCTTACTCGATGGCCGAGTTGTGGTTGCCATAGCTAAATGTATGGCATTGTGCGGGTTGCGTCCAGAGGGGCTCGGCTCACACTACACCTCGCGGACGAGCGAACCTGAGCTTCAGGTAATATCCGGTCGCGCTCAAGGCCAGCCCGCATACCGCGCCGAACAAACCCAGGATGGCGAAGAAGGGGAAGCGGCTCATGAGCGAGGCTGTGCCGTTGTATCCGGCGACCAGGAACGCGAATGAGAGCGCGAAACCGTAAAAGGCTCCGCTCTTGAGAGCTTCACGCTTGTTGCCCCACAGCCCGAGCAATAATGCAACGAGTCCCCACGGGATGAGGCTATATGGGCCAAGGACGACGTACTGAGGTCCCGCCGCCCCTATGACTGCGCCGACAACGAGAGCTACGACCTGCTTGAGCATGATTGCATTCCGTGGATATCGACGTTAGTCGAAAGCTGATCGGGGAAACCTGGTTCGGCAGTCGGGCAATGACGACACCTGCAGCTCAGAGCTCACGCTCCGAATTGACGAAAATGGTGATCAAAGTGCTTGCAGGTGAGGCGCGCCCAGCTTGTCGCGGTCATCCTCCCGAAGAGAGGGTGGTCCGGCCAAGCAGATTGGTTGCCCATTGCACCGAACCGATCGAGCAGTTTGCGCAGTTTTTGAACATCAGACTCCCAACTGGCCGGCTTTGTCGTGAAGGCTTCTCGAGGACCTTTGGTACCATGGGGCCATGGAAGGACATTGATGACAAACCATCGCATTGGTCCATATCGAAGCGGGCCTCGAATTGGGCGTCCCGATAGCTCTCCAAGCGCGAAGCGTAGCTGGTCGGACAGGTGACAGACCATTTGCGAAGCGGAGATTGTCCCCCACTTTCTCTCGCTGTCAGGCTTCAGTCGATCGATTCGGCGCTGGAACCGCTCGCGAGTATCCGGAACGAACATCGAAGGCATGGGCGTACTCTCCCACTGATGCAAAAGTCGCAATCGGAATGTGGTACCCGATTGCGACTTTTGTTAGACCTTCCGCGACAAGCTCCCGGCTACATGCCCGATACCGGCTTACGGGAACACCGGAGCCGGCTGAGCGGGCTCCTCCTTCGGCAGACGGATCTTCGGGGTCTGGCCAAAGTTGTACTGGAAACTCACGAACGTCGCGCGGACACCGAATTTTCGCGCGGTGATCTGGGTGAGATTGTCGTCGCCCGCTTTGATGCGGAACTTCATCGTGTCGAACGGATCCGCGAAGCGAACTGCCACGCTCATGTTATCGCCATCGATCTTCTTGCGCAGGGTAATGTTGGTCATCTGCATGGCGGAGAAGCGACCCCGTGCTATGTTCATCGGCGCCCGGTAGAAATAGTTCGCCTGGAGTAACAGGGTCGGCGTCAACTGGGTCGTACCGTTCAAGCGATAGGACCAGGTTACCGCGTTGGACGAAAGCACCGACTGCGAGCCGCCGTCCGTCACCATCTTGTAGACGTTGAAGCCGCCAAAGCCGTTGAACTTCGGGCCCAATCTCAGCGACCCGTTCAGGTCCGTGCCCCACGAGTTGCTGCTCGCCGCGTTCTGGAAGCTCACGGTCGTCACGTCCCTGCCGTCGATCACGGCGGCAGTGTTGATGTCGACGCTGATGACGTTCGTAGTGCGGCGATAGAAAGGCGAGAGCTGAATCGAGCCCAATGCGCCATTGCGGCTCATGCCCAGCTCGAACGCGTCGGTGTACTCCGGGTTCAGCTTCGGATTTCCGACGAAGACGTTCTGCTGGTCGAAGAACACCGGGAACGGATTCAGCTCCTGGGTGCCTGGCCGCCGGATCCGGCGTGAGTAGCTCACCTTGAGCTGACTCGCATCGCTCGGCTTGTACATGATGACGCCGCTCGGGAAGAGGCTATTGTAGGTGTACGGATAAGTCGCCGCGGTGTTGGCGAGCGAAAAGTTGCGGTTGGAAAACTCGGCGCGCAGTCCAGCCTGCAAGTCGAACTTGCCGGCATTCTGGCTCAGCACTCCGTAACCCGCGTGAACGTGGTCATTGAATGTGAAAGTGTTGCTCAGATTGCTGCGCAGCCACGTTCCGTCGCCAAGGGCATCCTTGAGGACGAGGAAATCCCTGTCGAGCCAGCGTGCGGTTTCCTTGAACCCGGTCTCCAGCTTCGTGTGCGGCGTAAGCGGGCGGACGTAATCAACCTGCGCAGTGAGCTGACGCGTTAGGGCATTGGTTTTATCCCTCTCGCCCAGAATGCGCGATCCTGAGATGGCGCCAGCGGGTGTCAGCGGCTGCTGCCAGAGTACAGTGCTGTCCTCGTCCTTGGTGCGGTTGAATCGAACTTCGGACGAGAGCTCGTGCTTGCGCGCCTCGAACGTCCTCTTGAGCGACAACGAATTATCCAGTACGAGGCCTCTCGACTTGTCGTTGCGGAGAAAGTCATAACGATCAATAAAGACCTGTGCGGCATCGAGATCGGTGTATCCGGCGAGCGAGTTGTCGAAACCGTGACGGCGGTTGATGGAGAACTGATTCGAGATCACGTCGCGATCCGTCAGCTTGTAATCGACATTGGTGGAGAAATTGTGTCCCGCGTTGCTGTTA
>JALYZH010000399.1 GCA_030948945.1 Gemmatimonadota bacterium
TTCCGTCCTGCATTGCGGAAAGGCTTCCCATTCCGCGAATCATCTTGAACCGGCGTCCCTCGAGTAGCAGCGATTCACCCGGACTTTCCTCGGTGCCAGCGAGCATCGATCCCATCATCACGCTCGATGCACCGGCGGCAAGTGCCTTCACGATGTCGCCGGAATACTTGATTCCCCCGTCGGCGATCACCGGCACGTCGCCAGCACCTTCGACTGCGTCGAAGATCGCGGTGAGCTGCGGAACGCCAACACCGGTCACTACCCGAGTCGTACAGATCGAGCCGGGTCCGACGCCAACCTTTACCGCATCCACTCCGCGCTCGACCAGCGCGCGCGAGCCGGCGCGTGTGGCGATATTGCCAGCCACGAGCTGAACGTCGGGAAACATCTCGCGCACGACCGATGTTGCCTCGAGGACTCCCTCCGAGTGCCCGTGCGCCGTGTCGACGATCAGCACATCGACACCCGCATCGACCAGGGCGCGCGCCCGATCGCGGTAATTCGCCGCTCCTATCGCCGCCGCCACGCGCAGTCGGCCATGCTGATCCTTGTTCGCGTCGGGGAAGTCGCGCCGCTTGTGGATGTCCTTCACCGTGATCAATCCGCGCAGGGTACCCTTTTCATCCACGACCGGCAGCTTTTCGATCCTGTGCTTGCCCAAAATCGCCTCGGCCTCGTCGAGGGTGGTTCCCACCGGTGCGGTGACGAGATTCCTCGACGTCATCGCTTCCTGCAGCGGACGATCGAGGTTCCGCTCGAACTGGAGATCGCGATTGGTGATGATTCCCACGAGCTGGCCGTCGCGATTGACGATCGGCACTCCCGAGATCTTGAATCTCTTCATCAGCGCAACGGCTTCACGCAGCGTTCCATCCGGGGAGAGCGTGATCGGATTGAGGATCATCCCGCTCTCCGATCGTTTCACGCGATCGACTTCGGCCGCCTGGCGGTCGATCGACATGTTCTTGTGGATTACGCCGATCCCCCCCGCCCGCGCCATCGCCATCGCCATGTCCGACTCGGTGACGGTGTCCATCGCCGCCGAGGCGAACGGAACGTTGAGCGTGATGCCGCGCGTAAACAGGGAGGTCGTGCGCACGTCTTTCGGGTGCACGAGCGAATGCCTGGGGGTCAGCAGCACGTCGTCGAAGGTCAAAACGACCTCGGTGCGAACCCTGGGCGTACTCGTTTCGGCCGGCGGAGACCCCTTGATGCGCGAAAGCCCGCCGCCGGCTTTTGCCGGAGTGGCGGGCTTACTCGATGGCCGAGTTGTGGTTGCCATAGCTAAATGTATGGCATTGTGCGGGTTGCGTCCAGAGGGCGGAAGTATGGACTTGACGCAAAAGGCCGGCTAATGCATGAGCCCAAGGCGTCTAGACTCCGCTTCGAGAGCATCGATGATGCTCGCAACTTTGCCAATCATAGCGTTGAGAACAGCATCCGCTGGCTGGCCGCGAATCGCATCGACCTGTGTAAACTCTACCAATGCTCCAACCTTGAGATCGTACTTCGGTTGCTTTCCACGAGGGACGCGGAACAATACCATCTCGTTTTTCGTGCCATCCCATCGCGGCGGCCAGCTCCAGCCGCCTTCGCCGGGGACGACTGTTACATCTCCGAAGAACGCACTGGGCACCAGAACGATGGGTTCGATTCTCACGAGGGTTTCGTGTTTGGGGGTATTCGCCAGCTTGTTGACGGCCAAGAGGAGAGCGTCCCCTCCCGCGTATGGTTGAAACGAGAGCATCAGTTCAAAGATCTCTTCCGGGATGTCCTTGGAGCGTCCTTCCCTCTTTCGTGGGGCGGTTGCAGTCCCCCCGAAGGGGAAGTGCGCGTCTCGCCCTTTGGTGCCCGCCGCCAGTGCGATGTCGTGTCCTGCTTGATCGAGAGCGGAGCGAAGGTTGTTAATGGCATCGAAAGCGATCCCCGAAAGGGGCCGGGGAAAGGGCTTAACCAAGACGAGCTTGTGGGCGTCTACGGCTTGATCAGCGTTCTGCTCGACGCGAAGGCCATATGGGTGCGACTCGCCGAACCGCTTCCATTCGGCCTTAAACTCATCGAGGCGTCTCTCGGCGTGCTCGACACTATACCGCGAGCTGTCGAATGGGACCGTCTGACGCGCGGTCATATGAGCACCGAAGATGTGGAAAATGATACTTGACACAAGGCCTTGCGTGAAGTATAATAATTCATGGCGAATCGTAAGGTCGGGACCGGACGGTCAGAAATCACAGAGCAGATTCCAAGGGCCTGTGCGGATGAAGGAGCGGCGGTTGAGTTCATGGAGCAACAGCGTTGGGGCGATGAACCCGCATGCCCTCGTTGCGGCGACATGGACGTTTACAAGATGCGGGGCGAGGACGGAGAGCGTAACAGCCGTTACCTGTGGCGTTGTCGCGGCTGCAAAAAGCAGTTCACCGTTAGGGTCGGCACCATCATGGAGGACTCGCCAATTCCGCTTCGTCATTGGTGCTTCGCGTTCTGGGCCGCTTGCAGCTCGAAGAAGGGAGTCAGCGCCGTGCAGATCATGAGACAAACCGGCGTCACCTATAAGTCCGCGTTGTTTCTGATGCACCGCATCCGGTGGGCAATGGCACCAGCCAATGAAAACGAATCGAAGCTGTCCGGCATGGTCGAATTTGACGAGACCTACGTCGGCGGCAAGCCGCGCTACCATGCCGCCAAGGGTCGTGACGCTCAGTACTTGGGTAAGGCCAAGGATTTCGGCAGTCGCAAGACTGCGGTAGTCGGAGGTGTCGAGCGTGATGGTCGCGTTAAAGCTCGGGTCGTCCGTTCAACCCGTGCGCCACAAATGGCGAAAATCGTCCGGGAAATGGTCGATACGTCTGCCGATCTCATGACCGACGAAAGCATCATCTATAAGGCGGTCGGACAGGAGTACGCGAGTCACCAGCGCGTTAAGCACGCTGTCGGCCAGTATGTGAGGTACACGGCTGAAGGCAAACAAGTCACTACGAATCGCATCGAAGGTTTTTGGGCGGGACTAAAGCGGCAGCTTCACGGGACTCACCACTCCGTCAGTCGCAAACATCTCCACGGCTACGTAACCGAGGCAGAGTTTAAGTACAACAACCGGCACCTCGACGACGGCGAAAGGACAGTGAAACTTATCCAAGCCGCCGAGCATCGCCGTCTCACCTATGCCGAGCAGATCAGCAACCGGGATGCGGAAACCGGGCACTTCGTTTACGGCAACCGCGCATACCCACCGGAATCATGAGCTACCAGCCAAAAAGCAGAATCAATAGCACCTTGCCGTCAGAGCCATGAATATCAATTACAGCAAGTTTGACGATACTCTGGACCGTGCCTATCCTCCGCTACACAGTGGAAGCGTGGCAGGATCGAACTGCCCGGTCTGGATTCCAAGCCCGTACCGGCCCACCAGGGACACGCCCCCCACTGTGCAGCACAAGAAAGACTCAGAACGGTCAGGGGCTGATGTTCCGCAAACACCTCCCTCTGACTGTTCGTGGTTTCCAGTCACCCCGCCCGGGAATTCTTGTCGGACGATTTTACGTCTCCGCTCTTGGCAGCGAGAACCTTCGCGACCCCCTCAAAGAATGCAGTAATCCTCAACCCACCTTGAGTGAGCTTGATATTACCATGCCCAAAAAACCGAAGAAAACCCCCGGACGCCCTGCAGAACGGCTTGTGGTAGAAGGGCCGTGGCAATCAGCTGTAGGCAGTGCCCTTGCGAAGGGCAAACCGCCGAAGGCATCACCCAAAAAGAAACGGCGCTCGAAATGAACGGCGTATTCAAGCGGACAAGAAACCGCATCGAGACGTTGGCCGGAGGTCAAGTCGCCGTGCTGGTGGTCGTCGGACTGATACTGACGCGCATGTTCTGGAATTGGGGAGACGACGCCCAACGAGCGGCGATCATTGCGAGCTTCGGAACTGCTTTTACACAAGAGGTCCGGACCTACACCGACAAGGCGGATTTTTACAAGGCGCTGTCCTTTGTGGTAGCAATCGCCACAGTCCTTTTGGCGTTTACATGGTTCGGCAGGAAGCGCAATGACTAGAGTTGCGTCAAGTCCATACTTCTGCCAGAGGGCGGAAGGGTGGGCTCGGGTCACACCGCACTTCGCGGACGAGCGAACCTGAGCTTCAGGTAATGTCCGGTCGCGCTCAAGGCGAGGCCGCATACCGCACCGAACAAACTCAGAATGGCGAAGAAGGGGAAGCGGCTCATAAGCGAGGCTGTGCCGTTGTAGCCGGCGACAAGGAACGCGAACGAGAGCGCGAAACCGTAAATGGCTCCGCTTTTGAGCGCTTCACGCTTGTTGCCCCACAGCCCAAGCAGCAGCGCAGCGACCCCCCACGGGATGAGGCAATACGGACCAAGCCCGACGTATCGCGGCTCCGCCGCCCCGACGACCGCTCCAACAATGAGAGCTACGACCTGCTTGAGCATGAATACGTTCGCGGTGTATCGGCGTTTACGCGAGAGCTGTTGAGGGAAAGACGGTTCGGCAGTCGGGCAAACGACGACATGGGCGTACTCCCATTGATGCCAAAAGTCGCAATCGGAATGTGCTACCCGACTGCGACTTCTGTTAGTCCTCCACCAGCCAGGCCAGCAGCCAGGCCACGCGGCTCTCTATGGGAATACCGGAGCCGGCTGAGCCGGCTCTTCCTTCGGCAGACGGATCTTCGGGGTCTGGCCAAAGTTGTACTGGAAACTCACGAACGTCGCGCGGACGCCGAACTTTCGCGTCGTGATCTGGGTGAGATTGTCGTCGCCTGCTTTGATGCGGAACTTCATCGTGTCGAACGGATCGGCGAAGCGCACTGCTACGCTCATGTTGTCGCCATCGATCTTCTTGCGGAGCGTGATGTTGGTCATCTGCATGGCGGAGAACCGACCTCGGGCGATGTTCATCGGCGCCCGGTAGAAATAGTTCGCCTGGAGTAACAGGGTCGGCGTCAACTGGGTCGTACCGTTCAAGCGATAGGACCAGGTTACCGCGTTGGATGAAAGC
This sequence comes from Gemmatimonadota bacterium, assembly GCA_030948945.1. The sequence continues at coordinate 5,010 of JALYZH010000399.1, forward strand.
ACCGACTGCGAGCCGCCGTCCGTCACCATCTTGTAGACGTTGAAGCCGCCAAAGCCGTTGAACTTCGGGCCCAATCTCAGGGACCCGTTCAGGTCGGTGCCCCACGAGTTGCTGCTCGCCGCATTCTGGAAGCTCACGGTCGTCACGTCCCTGCCGTCGATCACGCCGGCGGTATTGATGTCGACGCTGATGACGTTCGTGGTGCGACGATAGAAAGGCGAGAGCTGAATCGAGCCCAATGCGCCGTTGCGGCTCATGCCCAGCTCGAACGCATCGGTGTACTCCGGGTTCAGCTTGGGATTTCCGACGAAGACGTTCTGCTGGTCGAAGAACACCGGGAACGGATTCAGCTCCTGAGTGCCCGGCCGCCGGATCCGGCGTGAGTAGCTCACCCTGAGCTGACTCGCATCGCTCGGCTTGTACATGATGACCCCGCTCGGGAAGAGGCTGTTGTAGGTGTACGGATAGGTCGCCGCGGTGTTGGCGAGCGAAAAGTTGCGGTTGGAGAACTCGGCGCGCAGTCCAGCCTGCAAGTCGAACTTGCCGACACTCTGGCTCAGCACTCCGTAACCCGCGTGAACGTGGTCATTGAATGTGAAAGAGTTGCTCAGGCTGCTGCGCAGCCACATTCCGTCGCCAAGAGCATCCTTGAGGACGAGGAAATCCCTGTCGAGCCAGCGTGCGGTTTCCTTGAACCCGGTCTCCAGCTTCGCGCGCGGCGTCAGCGGACGCACGTAATCAACCTGCGCGGTGAGCTGGCGAGTGAGGGCATTGGTTTGATCCCTCTCGCCCAGAATGCGCGATCCGGAGATGGCGCCAACTGGTGTCAGTGGCTGCTGCCAGAGGACAGTGCTGTCCTCGTCCGTGGTGCGGTTGAATCGCACTTCGGATGACAGCTCGTGCTTGCGCGCCTCGAACGTCCTCTTGAGAGACAACGAATTATCCAGTACGAGGCCCCTCGACTTGTCGTTGCGGAGAAAGTCATAGCGATCAATAAAGACCTGTGCGGCATCGAGATTGGTGTATCCGGCGAGCGAGTTGTCGAAACCGTGACGGCGGTTGATGGAGAACTGATTCGAGATCACGTCGCGATCCGTCAGCTTGTAATCGACATTGGTGGAGAAATTGTGTCCCGCGTTGCTGTTA
>JALYZH010000402.1 GCA_030948945.1 Gemmatimonadota bacterium
GCCATCGTGTGACCAGTCCGGGCTTGCCCGATAGCTGCGCGTTCCAGCCTCATACGGCACGAGCAACTGAACGTTCGAGCCGTCCGCATCCATAATATAAACCTGGGGGTTGCCCGACTTACCCGAAATGAACGCGATCTGATGGCCGTCCGGACTGTACGAGGGTGACGTGTTGTCCGTCCCCTTCCCCGCAGTCAGCTTTCGCGATCCGCTCGAGTCCAGCGCCGCGAGCACGAGATCCGTTCCGTTGCCAGTCCCCTGCGCGTACAGAATGGCGTTTCCGCCGGGCTGGTAGACAGGTGTGATATTGAGGCCCGCGCGGATCTGGCTGACTCTGCGCGTGATACCCCTCCGTACGTCGAGCTCCTCCACCTGGGTACCCGCGTTGCCCAGCACCGTATAGACAACAGACTCCCCGGTCGGCGACCACGCCGGAGACAGCGCTCCCATTCCCGTCGTGATCGATCGCGTCAGCGCTCCATCGCTATCGACAATCCGGAGCAGCCCACCGTTCACATAGGCGATGCGCGTCTGCGCGATTCCGCGCTTGCCAAATACCCATTGCTCAATCTGGTCAGACGCGCCGTGCAGCACGAATCTCCAATCCCGGTCTCGGCGATCGAACAGAAAAGCTTCCGACTGCAGCAGCTGCCCTCGCGCGACATCGTAAGCGGCAACGTGAAGGCCCTCGTTCGTCGGCGTCATCCTGATCAGCAGCGCCGCGCCGAACTTCGCCACCAGCGGAAAGTTGATCCTTCCGCCGAGCGGTGGGACGAGTCCCCGAAGCGTTCCCTCGTCGAGCGCGATGACGTTCATGCGGTCGCTGTAATCGAGGTCGCGCTGCACGATCGTGCGCAGGGAATCGTCGTCGTAGACGTCCTGCACCGGCAGCACAATCACGCCCGGCTTGGTACCCGCCGCGTAATTAAGTCCGAGCCGCACACCGGGCGTCGTCGTAGTGTCCTGCGCGCCGAGTAGTCGCGGGCCCACGAACGACCCAAACAGTGCGATCAGGCAGAACACGAGTCCGAAGCTTTTCACTTCGAAAACCGCGAACCAACAGAACCGCGTGCGAAGCTTCATTTCAGGAACTCGGGGTCGAAGCTGAATACGACGGGAAGTACATCATCGGTAAAACCGTTCGGAAGCGGTCCAAACGCGCGCGCGCTTGCGGCGGCTTCCACCGCGCCCTGTGCTTCCAGGTCGAAAGAGAAATTGCCGGAACGCCTCAGGAACATGAGGTCCGATACGGATCCGTCGCGATGGATCAGAAATCTGACTTCCGCCTTGAGACGCGCGTTCGCATTTCTCGGTTTGAAGTTGAGTGCAATCTGTCGAACGATGTTGTTGAGATACCCTGGAAATGGGAACTCGATCCCGTCACTGCGCACTGTCGCGACATCGGTTCCCTTGCCGCCGACGGGTCCGCCGCCCGCCTTGGGCGCCTCGGTCTTCGGCTGCGCAACCGCCTTCGCATCCGATGCACCGGGCTTCGCCGGTGCCTTGCTCGCGCGGTTAGGTGCCTTTGATACCGGTCCGCCAGCTACACCAGGCGTCGCGCGCGCGGGTGTCTTTGGCGCGGGCTTCGCCGTCGGAACTGGCAGTTCCTTGACCGTTGACTGCGATGCACTCGGCTGCGTAACAGACGGCGTGGCTTTGGGTTGCCCGCTTTTGACCGATCCGATCGCCCGCTCGCCGGGCGGGGCGGCCACTATCTCGACGCGATACATCGGTGGCAGAGCCACCTGCTTTCGCTCCTTCAGGGTGTTGAAGAGGAGCGTCGCGACCGCCGCGTGAAGGATCGCCGAGAGGGTAAAGGGGGCAATATTTCGTGATCCACCCGCTCGGCCCGGCATCCTTTTATTTCACCGCTGGAGGCTCGGCGACGAGGCCAATGTCGCCGACGCCGCTGGCTCGCATAATCGCGAGAACCTTTACCACCGATCCATAGGGAACGCGCTCGTCGGCTCTCAGATAAACGCCACCACTCCCCCGTCGGTTGGCCAGCGCCTTGAAGCTGGCAGAAAATTGAGCAAAACTCAGACGCGCATCGTCCACAAAGATGGCGCCCGTGCGATCGACTGTTACGGTAAGACCGCTCTTGGATTCGAGCGGCCGCGCCTGCGCCTTCGGCAGCGAGATGTCCACGCCGCCCTGCATCATCGGCGCGGTGATCATGAAGATGATCATGAGCAGCATCATCACGTCGATGAGACTCACGACATTGATCTCCGCGTTGAGCACGAGCCGGTCGCGGCCTCGCCCGC
>JALYZH010000005.1 GCA_030948945.1 Gemmatimonadota bacterium
ATCCGTTTCTGCTGGTGGACCGGATTCTCGAGATCGAGGAGAAGAAGCGGATCGTCGGGCTGAAGAACGTCACGATCAACGAGCCGTTCTTTCAGGGACACTTTCCCGGGCATCCGATCATGCCGGGCGTCCTCATCATCGAAGCGATGGCCCAGGTCGGGGGAATGCTTCTGATGGGGTCCGTCGAAGATCCGGAGAGCAAGGTCGTCTACTTCATGTCATTGGACAACGTGAAATTTCGCCGGCCTGTTAAACCTGGAGATCAAATTCGGTTCGAGCTCGAGATCGTCCAGCTGCGCGGAGCGGTGTGCAAGATGCGCGGGGTCGGCAAGGTCGATGGAGAGGTGGTCGCGGAGGCCGACATGGCGGCAATGGTGCGCGACCGATGAAAGGGACGCGGATCCACCCGACCGCGATCGTCTCACCGGAGGCGGAGATCGGATCGAACGTCGAGATCGGCGCCTACGCCATAGTAGGAGAGGGATGCTCTATCGGGGACGACTGCGTCGTCTCTCCCCGGGCGACGCTCGAGCGCAACGTTACTCTGGGCCCCCAGGTCAAGGTAGGAATCGGAAGTATTCTTGGCGGCCCGCCGCAGGACCTCAAGTTCGCTGGCGAGGAGACGAGCGTAGTTATCGGGGAAGGCACCGTCATTCGCGAGTACGCGACGATCAATCGCGGCACGGCCCATTCCTTCAAGACCACCGTTGGACGTCACTGTCTTCTGATGTCCTACGTGCACATTGCCCACGACTGTCAGATCGGGAACAACGTGATCCTCTCCAACGTCGTTCAGCTGGCCGGGCACGTGATGATCGAAGACAAGGCGATCATTTCCGGACTGTGCGCGGTGCACCAGTTTGCGCGCATTGGTCGCCACAGCTTCATCGGCGGCTGCTCCCGCGTCTCCAAGGACATTCCACCATTTCTCAAAGCGGTGGGGAATCCGGTGAAGCTCTATGGCTTGAACACGGTCGGGCTGCAGCGCAACGGCATGGACGAGGCAACGATACGCGAGCTCAAGCGCGCATATCGACTTTTTTTCCGCTCTGATCTGAACGTGACCCAGGCGATCGAGCGCGCGCAAACAGAGCTCGAGCCGCTCGCGGAAGTAAAGGAGCTGATACAATTCGTCGGGGCGAGTGAGCGCGGAGTCGTGATTTGAGAAACACCCCACGCGTTGGCGTAGTCGGCGCGGGTAGCCTCGGGTTCCACCACATAAGAATTCTGCGCGATCTCACAGGAGTCCAGTTGAGCGGATTCGTGGAGACGCGGAGCGACCGTGCGCGCGAAGTCGAGAAAGAGCTCGGGGTCAAATGGCATCCTACCCTCGATAGTTTGCTCGACACGTCCGACGCCGTGGTTGTCGTCGTGCCGACTTCGGCGCATTTCGTCGTGGCCAGCGCGGCGATCGAACGCGGCAAACACGTCTTCATCGAGAAGCCGATCACGACAACGATCGAGGAAGCTGACGCCTTGCTCGAGCTCGCGCGGCGGAAGGGCGTGATGGTTCAGATTGGGCACATCGAGCGGTTCAACCAGGCCGTTCGCGCGGCGCTCCCGTACGTGAACAAGCCACGGTTCATCGACAGCGAGCGATTGGCGCCTTTCAGTCCGAGAGGCTCGGATGTAGCGGTCGTACTGGATCTGATGATTCACGACATCGACCTGTTACTGACGCTGGTCGGTACCGACGCCAAAGAAATTGCCGCAGTGGGCGTGCCCGTGCTGACTCCGATGCTCGACATCGCCAACGCGCGTGTGACGTTCACGTCCGGAGCGGTGGCCAACATCACATCGAGTCGCATCTCGCGGGAGAAGAAACGCAAGATTCGAATCTTTCAACAGAGTGGCTATCTCTCGCTCGATCTTGCGGCGGGCACGGGGGAATTCTTCAGGCTCCGGTCGGACATCGATCCGCTCGCCGTCCGTTCTGCCCCTGTTGACATCACGGCGTACGTGGATCGAGTCAAACTCGAGGCACCTGCGGGCGAGCCTCTGAAGCTCGAGCTCGAGAGCTTTGTGGCAGCACTCACGGGCGACGCCTCTGTCGTCGTTACGGGGGAAGAGGGGCGGCTGGCGCTTGGTGTCGCACTGCGTATCGTGAAGGAGATCGAGCTGACTCTCCCTTCGCTGGTCGGGCGCGCACCCCATGCGTAAGATTTTGTTCGTGGTGGGCGAGGCGTCGGGCGATCTTCACGCCGCGGGAGTGGCAGCGGCACTTCAACGCATAAGACCCGAGCTTGGCCTGGTCGCGGTTGGCGGTCCGAGGCTGGCAGAGCAGGGAGTCGAGCTCATTCATAGGGACAGCGAGCTCGGCGTGATGGGGTTTCTCGAGGTGATGAAACACGTTCCGCGACATTTTGTCCTGCTGCGCCGCCTGCGAACAATGATGAAGCGCGGTGATTTCGCCCTGATAATCCTGATCGATTACCCCGGCTTCAACATGAAGGTGGCTGCGGCTGCGAAGAGCGCGGGTGTTGCGGTTCTTTATTACGTCACTCCGCAGGTCTGGGCCTGGGGCGCGGGACGAATTCCCAAGTTGGCGCAGATCGTATCGAAGGCGGCGGTGATCCTCCCGTTCGAAGAACCTCTCCTGCGTGGCTTTGGAATCGATGCGACTTTCGTCGGGCATCCAATGCTGGATCGGACCTTGAACATGCCGACCAGGCTGGAAGCACGGGAGGCGCTGGGCCTCGCGCAAAACGTACCAGTGCTCGCGTTGTTCCCCGGAAGCCGCCAGCAGGAGATCGACCGCCACATCGACGATTTCGTGGCGACGGCGAAGGAGCTCCAACGCATGCGTCCCGGCCTTCAGGTGATAGTGAGCGTCGCCCCAACCGTGGCCCTCGATTCGGAACGGTGTCCGTTCCGTCTCGTCCACTCGGCGTCGTTGAGCGTTTTGCGCGCCGCAGACGTAGCGTTGTGCAAGAGCGGAACAACCACTCTGGAGGCGGCAATCGCTGACTGCCCGCTGGTCGTGGCTTATCGCACCGGCCGGGTGTCGTTCGAGCTCGCGAAGCGGGTGGTCAAAGTACCACACATTGGGTTGGTGAACGTCGTAGCCGGCCGGGAGGTGGCGCGCGAATTCATTCAGGACGAGATCGTTCCAAAAACGGTAGCGAATGAACTCGCCGGGCTGCTCGATCCTGAAAGTCGCCAACGTCAGGATGTGCTGGCCGGCCTGGCGGAGGTGCGAGGCAAGCTCGGCTCGCCCGGAGCCGCCGACAGAGTGGCGCAAATCGCCAGCGCTCTGGTCGGCCCGCACGGATGACTGAGGAGCGCAAATCTCTCTCCCGACGCGATCGGGCGGTGCTCCTGGTTGGAGGAGGATTCTTGCGCGTACTCGCGCGAACGTGGCGCATTCGAGTTGTCAATGGTGACTTCGTGGGACAATTGCGATCGACCGGGCGTCCGTTCATCTTTGCGTTATGGCACGGGCACCTTCTGCCATTGCTCTGGCATCATCGAGACGAAGGCGTAAAGGTCCTGATAAGCGAGCATCGGGACGGCGAGCTGGTCGCGCGCACGGCGGAATCGCTCGGCTATGGTCTCATTCGAGGATCGACGACTCGTGGTGCAGACCGGGCGCTGATTTCGCTGGTGCGAGAGCTCCAGGCAGGCCGCGAGGTCGCTATCACACCGGATGGCCCGAAAGGACCCGCCGAAAAATTCGCTCCGGGGGCGCTGGTGGCGGCGCAGAGATCGGACACGTTCATACTACCCGTCGTTGCTTCCGCGAGCCGCTCCTGGCGTCTGAGGAGCTGGGATCGCTTCATGATTCCCAAGCCGTTCGCCCGAGTAACGGTCGCGTACGGCCCACCGACAAAGGTACTCGCGACCAATCCGCGTGCGGCCGCGGAAGAAGCTCCGCGCTTCGAGCGTTTGATGAGCGACGCAATCGGACTAGCGGGTGGCTGATCTTCGCAGATTCGCGGAGACCGTGTGGACGGACCGAGGAAAGCGGGCGCGGACGCTGCGCGTGCTGCTCACCCCGTTAGAGCTGGCCTATCGCGGAGTTGTGACGACGAGAGGCTGGCTCTACGACTCCGGTATGCTATCGACTGAGGATTTTCGTGTTCCGGTAGTAAGCGTCGGAAACTTGTCCGTTGGCGGCACGGGAAAGACACCAGTCGCTGCGTGGATTGCCCAGAGGCTTCTCAATCGCGGAGCCAGGCCGGGAATCGTGCTGCGTGGTTATGGTGACGACGAAACGATCGTGCATCAGCGGCTGAATCCAGGAATCCCAGTGATCGTCGCGCCAAATCGGGCGCGCGGCATCAGAGAGGCAATCGCGCAACGAGTCGATGTCATCGTCCTCGATGATGCGTTTCAACATCGCCGCGCTGCCCGAAACATGGACGTGCTCCTCGTGGACGCGGATTCGTGGTCTGGTCCTCCACGACTTCTCCCGGCGGGCCCGTGGCGTGAGCCGCTTCGCTCTGCACGACGCGCCAACCTGGTGGTCATCACGCGAAAGAGTGCCGACAGATCTCTGGTGGAGGCCGCACGTCGGGCAGTTGCGGCCGCTGCGCCGCACGTTCCGATTGCAGTGCTGCATCTGTCCCCCGGGGACCTTCACAGCACTGCCACCGGTCAAACGTTGCCGTTGCACGCGGTGATAGGCGCCGACCTCACGGCAATCGCGGCAATCGCGCGTCCAGAATCGTTCTTCAGACAGTTGACCGAGATCGGCGCCATCGTACGACCGCACAGTTACCCGGATCATCACGCATTTACGAGCAGTGATGCACGGTATCTCGCCGCGCAAGCGAGCAGCTCGGATTTCGTCGTTTGCACTCTGAAAGATGCGGTGAAACTCGAGTCTGTATGGCCTCCCGAAGCTGGGTCATTATGGTATGTTTCACAGCGTTTGAGGATCGAGGACGGTCAGCCGTACATCGATCGGATGCTCGATAGCCTTCTCTCGAACGCTCACCCAAACTGACCCTGACATAACGCTGAAAACTTCAATTCATGGCAACTGACATTCGAATTCCCGCCCACAAGCTCGTTCGCCCGGACAAGGACCGCTTTTTAGACGAGGAGAACCCGTTCGAGGCCATGATGTTTCGGTTCGACAAGGCCGCGGAGCTTCTCGACCTGGAGCCAGGGTTGTACAAGGTTTTGCGACAGGCCGAGAAGCAGGTGATCGTGTCGATACCCGTCATGAAGGACAACGGAGAGGTCGAGGTGTACGAGGGCTATCGCGTTCAGTACAACACCTCTCGCGGGCCGGCAAAGGGCGGTATCAGGTTCGACTTGCAGGTGACCCTCGAAGAAGTAAAAGCTCTTGCGGCCTGGATGACGTGGAAGTGCGCGGTGGTGAACATCCCGTTCGGAGGTGCGAAGGGCGGAGTCAGGTGCGATCCCCTCGCCATGAGCGCGGCGGAACTCGAAAAGCTCACGCGTCGGTACACGTCGGGCATCATCAACATGCTCGGCCCGGATTCGGACGTACCCGCTCCCGATGTCAACACGAACGAGCGCGTGATGGCCTGGGTGATGGACACCTACTC
>JALYZH010000016.1 GCA_030948945.1 Gemmatimonadota bacterium
AGTCTGACCTTCGTAACCTCGCGACGTATGAAGAGCAGTATGCCGCCGACAACAACGGCGCGTACTTCTCGGGTAACGGTTCAACGCAGGGCTTTACGCCTTCGCAGAACGTCACCGTGAACGCCACTCCGTCGGGCACGAATCCGCCCACCTGGACCGCGACTGCTACGCACGGTCAGTCGGCCAAGGTCTGCAACAACTCGTCTGGCGCGATCGTCTGCACCTGATTTGCACCGACCTGATGTTAGGAAAACGGAGCGCCGAAAGGCGCTCCGTTTTTCTTTTGGAGATTGAAATCATCGGCAGCACTGTGCGAAACCTTGGCCTCATGGCGATGGGCTACGCCATCCTCTTCAAGGGTCGGCCGTTCGCGGGCTAACACCTTTCGACATTTTTCGAGCGCGACTCGGTTGGGCACGTCCGAATCACTCCCAGCGAAAGACCCTCGTAGAGAGCGCGGTGTACGCAACGAACAGCACAAGCAACGCTGCGACGTTCACCCAGTGCGCGCCCCAACCCGATCCGTCCCACACGCCCTCGAGAAGCGCCACGGCGTGTGTGGTCGGCAGCAGATACGCGAGCGCCTTGAGCGCGCGGGGCAGCCGGTCCACTGGAAAGAACAACCCCGACAGGGCCAGCATGGGGTAGAGCACGGCCGCGCCGATCGGTTGGGCGAATCGCGCCGTCGGCACGAGGCTGGCGAGCACGAAGCCGAGCGAGAGGATGCTGAACGTGATGAGCACGACAGCCACGCTAAAGCTGAATACGTTCACGCGCATCACGCCCGGAAAAAGCCGTCGGCCGGCGAGCATGAGCAGCGAGAGGCTGATCACGGTGAAAATGAGCTTCACCGCGACCTGCGCGCCCATGATCGTCACCGGCGAAAGCGGCGTGGAGCGGAGGCGTTTGAGAATGCCCCCTTCCCTGTAAATGGAGATGATTGCCACGAGAGACTGTACGGCGCTGATCGCGATCATCACCGCCGCCAGTATGGCCACGTTGAAGGGAATGTCGACTTCCGGCGCGGCCACAGGTTTACCGACGCTGAACGCGCGCCCCAACGCGATGAACACCACCACCGGCATCACCAGCGTCCCGACGAACCCCATCGGTTCACGCGTGAAAATCTTGGTCTCGAGCCAGGTGAGCTTCCAGAACCCTCGCAGGAACGCGCGTGGCATCGTCAGTCCCTGATCCCGTGCCCGGTCAGTTTCAGGAACACATCCTCGAGCGTCGGGATCTCGGTACGGAAGCCGCGCACGCGAATGCCCTCGCGCGCTATGATGTTGATCACATCGGTCACGAAGTCGTCGCCCGCCCCGCGGATCGTGTAGATCGCCCCGCTCCCCTCGGCGCGCTCGACGGGGCCGAGTCCCTGAAGCCGCTCAGCGACATTGGCATCATCGCTCGTGAACACCACCGTTCTTTCGGGGCAGTGCTTTTGTACCAGGTCGTCGGGCGCGCCTAGCTCGATAATGCGCCCGTGCTCGATGATGGCCACGCGGTCGCAGAGTCGTTCGGCCTCTTCCATCAGGTGTGTCGTGAGGAACACCGTGGTGCCCCGGTCTCTGATTCCGGTCACGAGCGCCCAGATCGCGCGTCGCGCTTGTGGGTCGAGCCCGGTAGTGAGCTCGTCGAGAAATACAACCTCTGGTTCGTGAATGAGCGCCAGTGCGATGAAGAGTCGCTGCTTCTGGCCCCCCGAGAGCGTCATGAACCAGGCGTTGCGCTTGGCTTCGAGTCCAAGCCGGGCGAGGAGCGCGTCAGCATCTACCGCGCGCGGGTAGAGCGACCGCCAAAGGTCCACCGCCTCCCAGACTTTTATCCGCTTCTGGAGGTGAGCCTCCTGGTGCTGCACGCCAATCCGCTGCCGGAGCGTGTTGGCATCCGTCCTTGGATCCAGGCCGAGCACCGAAATCGTTCCCTTGTCGGGAACGCGGTTGCCCTCCACGCACTCCATGGTGGTCGTCTTACCGGCACCGTTCGGACCTATCAGTCCGAAGATTTCACCCTCGAACACTTCGAGCGAGACATCATCAACGGCCACGGTGTGGCCGTAGCGCTTGCCCAACTTGGAGACAGCGATGACAGGGATCACGAGGAATGTTACCAGCAGCGTTGTCGCGGGCACAGGCTGCAGGATGACGACAATCAGGTGACCAGAGGAGATTGAACGTGGGTTCGCATCAAACGTTTGCCGCCAATCCGGTACCCATCTCGCATACAAAAGGGCGATGATCGAACTGGCCGGACGACGTCAGCGGCGGTTCCGCGGCTGATGAGCGATTTCACCGACGTGGCGCTCGCGGCGGATGGGGACCACCAGGCCTTCGAGCGGCTGTTCCGGAGGTACGTCATTCGCGTATACTCGGTGTGCACGCGCCTGTCGGCAAGCCGCAAACAGGGGGAAGAGTTGACGCGGGAGGTTTTTGTGAGAACATGGCAGAAGCTGCCCGAATTAAGGGCGGAGACCGCGTACGGCGCCTGGCTGCACCGGCTGGCGATCGACGTCGCGCTGAACGCGCGGAAGTTGGATGGAGAGGCCGCCACCAGAATCGAGGGGGGAGGCTCGCCCGCCGAACGGTCGAACGATGTTGCTACTGCTCCGGACGAGGCCGAGAGACTGGATCTCTCTCAGGCGATTGACGCGCTGCCAGAAGACCCGCGGAGAATTTTCGTGCTCCACGACGTAGAACGTTACAAGCACGAGGAGATCGCGGAAATGTTCGGCATCACGGTTGGTAGGAGCAAAGCGCAATTGCGCCGCGCACGGTCTCTCCTGATAGAGACACTCGCACGATGACGACATTCAACCTGACGTGTGAGGCCGTCGATGCGACTTTAGCCGACTATCTCGACGAGACTTTGGAACCGTGGGTTCGCAAGTCCATTGACGAGCACCTCGATGAGTGCGCGCGATGCGCCGGTCGCGCGCGCGCCCTTCGGAACCTTGAGCGTGAAGCCGCCGTTCTGCCCGCTCTCGTTCCCGAACGCGATCTCTGGCCCGAAGTCGCGCATGGCATCTGGGCGACCGCCATCACTTCGGAGTCTACGCCGCAAAGCGAGCCGTTAATGGCGTCGAGTGAGCCACCGGTGTTGGCGAGCGCCCCGCTTCCGTTAATCGAGCCGTCACTGCCGACAAGTGAGCTGGCATTCCCGACAAGTGAGCTGGCACTCCCGACAAGTCAGCCGTCACTGCCGACCAGTGAGTCGCCGGTGCCGGTTAGCGAACCGCTCCTGCCTTCAGCCGAGGCGCCGCTGTCCACAATCGAGCCGGCGATTGCGTTAGCTGAGCGCCGGGAAAAACGTTGGGAGCCGGCGTGGATGGGTCTGGCCGCGGCTGCGCTCGTCCTGGTGACGGCTGGAACTACTTTTCTTCTTACTGTGCGCCGGTTCGGACCGGCTCAAACGCCCCACGTCGTGACTGATACTGTCACCCGACGACTCTCATCGAGTGTGACACCGTCGGCCCCACGGGGAATTCGCGCGCCATCGGTCGGGCGCCAGCAAATCGCATCGGATTCGTCGGCTCCCACTCGTTCGCAGGTCACGCGCTCCCCGGACGAGGTGGTGTACGACAAGGAAATCAAAATGCTTGAGACGATGACGCGGCGGCGGAAGAGCGAGCTCGACACTTCGACCGCCGCCGTGATCGAAAGGAATCTGCGGATTATTGATTCGAACATCGCCCAGATCAGGGCCGCCCTGCAAAAAGATCCGGGGAGTCCCCTGCTTGGCGATCAGGTCTCGCGGGCACTCGACATGAAGGTCGAGCTTCTGCGGAGGGTGGCGCTGCTGCGATCCAACACCTGACCGGAAATGATATGAAGATCGCTCAGCTTATTGCTACCGTCATCCTCGGTGTGGCGCTCCCGCTTCCTTTAATAGGGCAGGACCGGGCGCGGCTCGATACGACAGTACGTCTCGATCTACGAGGCACTGTCGATCTTTCACTCGTGTCGGGAAAGATCACGGTCCGCGGATGGGACTTGCCCGACGTGAGTATTCAGGCGTCGACGGAAATCGGTGTCTTGCGCCTTAGCTCCACTCCCACCAGGCTCACTCTTCGGGTGGAGTCAGAGGGGGAACGTGGCAGGGCCCGGGGGGAAGCGAGCTACGATGTGTCGGTTCCTCGGGGGACCCGCCTCAGGCTGCAGGCCGTCTCTGGAAGCGTTACAGCCAGCGGGTCACAGGGCGAGATTTCTGCGACGACCGTCGGCGGCGCCATCGACGTCAGCGGCGGCAGAAGACAGGTCGCCCTCGAATCGGTATCGGGCTCGGTAAGGGCATCCCAGCTTTCCGGTGAGCTCCGCGCCCAGAGTGTGAGCGGGAATGTACGCGCCGAAAATGTCTCCGGACGCCTCGAAGCAACGACCATAAGCGGAACCATCAGGCTGATCGGCCTGCGAGCGAACGACATCCGCGCCGAGACGGCGAGCGGCGACATCGTATATGCCGGGCGTGTTGCTACGGGAGCGACCTACGACTTCGAATCGCACTCGGGTACAATTCGCCTTACCGTCCCGAGCAGCTCGGGTGCCCAGTTCAGCCTCGAGGCATTCAGAGGGACTGTCCAGACGGACTTCGCTGCCGAGCCCGGCCCTACCGGGCGCAACCGGAAGGGCGGACGCGTCGAGTTCACGATTGGTGATGGGCGGGCCAGAGTGACGGCCCGGACTTTCAGCGGACGGATTATCGTCAAGAGTGACCCAGCCTCAGCCATTCGGAAAGATTCAGCCTCAATCATTCGGAGAGATTCAGCCTCAACCCCTCGAAGAGATTCAGCCTCGACCCCTCGGAGAGATTCAGCCTTAACCATTCGGAGAGATTCAGCCTCAACCCGTCACAGAGATAATAATTAGGCTCGGTCTACTCGCGGTCGCCTAGTGGGTAGCGAGTGTACGAGACGCCCAAGCGAGTAGCGCATCGCGTCAGGTCGCAGTGTGTACTTCTACTAGCGATCGCCTCCACATTGCTCGTTCAAAGTTTAAGCTTGCGGGTGTTGGATTTGATTTCAGGGGCCTCTGATACTCTTTGCGTGGGAGGATCGAATGCAAGCACGTGAGCGGACTGGCTCGATGCTCGCCGCGCGGCTCACAGAACAGTTCCGCACCCTCTCGGAGCTTCTCGAAGGGTTAACGGAGGACGATATACAAAGAAGGGGACCAGGTACCGCCTGGTCTGCTCGAGAACACCTCGCTCATCTCGGTCGCTATCACGAAGTCACGCTTACGCGGCTCCAGCGGATCCGCGACGAGGCGGAGCCGACGTTCGTGCAGTACAGTGCGGAGACCGATCCCAATTTCGAAACGTGGCTGAACTTGCCGACTCCTTCCGTCATTGCGAACATGCGCACGCTCAGGCGCGAGCTTGTTGAGTCTCTAGGAGCAATGGAGATAGCGGATCTCCAGCGAATAGGTATTCATCCGGTATTCGGCGCGTTACCTGTAAAGTTATGGATTCAGTTCTTTCTCATTCACGAGGCGCACCACTATTATCAGCTCTTCAAGCGATCGCGCGATCGGGAGCCCGACATTCTCAGCGTGCTCGATCGCGCGGTTCACAGCGCACGAGCCGAGGGAATTCTGGCCACCATTGCCGACGAACTCGAAGAAGCCTTGCGGCGAGATCAGTCATCGGGCCTCATATGGCGCACAGTTCCGCTGGACACCTACGACAAAATGCCCATTGGCATCCTCTCTAGTTGGATGTTTGCCCTGCGACGGCGGAACACGTCAGGCGCGGAGAGACACCCGAACAGCATACAAAGAGTCATGTGCTATCGCGGAGACGTTGACTTGCAAACGTGGAACGGGGAACACTGGCAGTCGCATTGGCGTTCCAGCTCCGCTGAAGAATTGGAGGTCCGATGGCTTTCCATCCCTATCAACGTTTGGCATAGACCGGTGATCGGTGATGATGAGTGCATAGTTGTTTCGTTTCACACGGCGAGAGCGGACAGGCTCATCGAAGAGCGTGCAATGGATGACTCGAAACCGGGCCTTGGTGGCACGATCGCGGAGCTTTACCTCGGTCGCAATGCTCGGTAGAAGAGTGAAGGCTATTGGGGATGGCCTGTGCGGGAGGTCCAGCCGCTTCATTCCAACTGAATTAGGGCGTTATGTGGCGTCACCTATGAGACTTCTCTCTTTGGGGGTTCTCTTCTGCCTCACCGCGCGCTCGCCGCTGGCCCAATCACGCTGGCCGGCCGATCAGTCGTCTCAAGCCGATTACGCAACGCCCATCCTGGCAGGCATAAGCAACCACGGGCAACACAAACGCCAGCCCTACGTCACGGCAGGCGACAGGACGTACTTGATTGGAACGCAGGATGGGGATTTCCCGGATATGGGCCAGCACGTGCCAGGCGAAATGGGCGGACTATGGCTCCACCCGATCAAATTGATTGACGGGTTTTGGCTAAGGGTTACGGATATCGGAACCCATCAGGACATCGCTCTTTCGGAGAGCGCCGAATTCGTCAATTACCCCTATGGCAATCGGTTCAGATATGGTCTGGCGCTGGACAGCCTGGAGATCGAACGCTTTCAATTCAGTCCGGACGGCCAGGCGGGATTGATCGTGCAGTACCTCTTCAAGAATACCGCCCATCGCAAGCGACAACTGACCTTTCAATTTTCAGTCAAAACGGATCTACGCCCCGTGTGGTTTTCGGATCGACTCGGGATCACAGACGCCCGGGACACCGTCGGCTGGCAGGCGACAGATAGTCTCTTCATCGCGAAGGACACCGAGCACCCGTGGTTCGCCGTTTGGGGAGCCACGCCATCCGCGGGGGCACAACCAGTCGCCAATCCACAGCCGCTACGCACGAGCGGAATGGGAGTCACGGCTGCCTCCCGATACAGCCTGTCGGTCGCTCCAAGAGTCACCACGACCCTGACGTTCGTTATCGCTGGCTCAGCGACGGACCAAAACGCCGCGGTAAACACCTACCGGGATCTGGCCAAGAACTATGCGAGCCTCCTTGCAAAGAAGGAGAGACACTACAGGTCAATCATTGAAAGGGCGAGAGTACGCATTCCCGACCCCCGCTGGCAGGAGGTCTACAACTGGGTGAAGGTTAACGCGGAGTGGCTTGTCAGAGACGTGCCCGGGATTGGGCGCGGCCTCGGTGGCGGTTTCATGGAATACCCATGGTGGTTCGGGACTGAAACCTATTCCCTGCAAGCACTCATCGCGACGGGCGATTTTGATCTCGCAAAGGCAACACTGCGTCTCTTGAGAGATCAGTCAATGAAAGCAAACGGGAATGGCCGGATTGTGCATGAGGTAACGACAAACGGCGCAGTTTCCAATCCCGGCAATACACAGGAAACCGCTCAGTTCATCCTCACTGTCGGAAAGGTATTCGACTGGACGGGAGATCTCGACTTTGCACGAGAGATGTACCCGACCATGAAGAGGGGCATCAACTGGCTTCTTACCGACATGGACCAGAACAAGAATCTGTTCCCGGAAGGTTACGGGATCATGGAAGTGTATGGGTTAAACGCGGAATTGATCGACGTGGCGGTGTATACCCAGCAGGCGTTAGAGGCCACAGCGCACATTGCCGGCATGCTGAACGAGCCAGCCGCAGCAGAACGATACCGGCAACTGGCGTCACAACTGAAACTGAAGATCAATGAAAGGTTCTGGGTCGAGGAGGAAGGTTCGTACGCCGATTTCTACGGCACCAGGGCGCAGGCTCTTAGCGTCGCGGAAGGGGCAATCACGCAGATAGGGCTGAAGGGGGCAACCAAGCTGACCCAAAGAGACAAGGACCTAATTGGGTACTACGAGCAGCTCAAGCGAAAATTCTCCGCCATGCCGGATGAGAGCAGCGGTTGGATCACGAGCAAGAACTGGGTAATCACGACGCCAATGGAGGTTGGCATCGCCCCCCGAGCAAGAGCGATACAACTCCTGGACAGAATCCGGACTGAAAATGTCGGAGCGTACGGGCCCTTCCTGTCCGCTGTCGAGAAACAGGCGATGATGACCATCTCCACTGGCGTGCAGGCCGTCTCGGAAGGCAACTATGGGCGCACCGACGAAGCGCTGTGGTATGTAGACAAGATCGTGCAGACGTTCAATCGGAAATTACCAGGTTCGATCGCAGAGATGATGCCTGACGATGGCTGCTTTACGATCGCCTGGACCAGCTACGGCATCGTGCTTCCGCTGATCCAGCATGTGTTCGGCATTCGGCCAGATGCAATCAACAAGACTGTGGTCTTTGATCCTCATGTGCCTACCGGCTGGGAGGATATGAGCATCGAAGATCTCCCTGTTGGCACCAACATGATTTCGTTTTCACGCGCAAAAAGCGGCAGGGGAATTGAATACAGCTTCGACGCCAAAGAGAACGGATGGACGTTCGTCTTCAAAGGGAAAGCCTCGCCCGGGGCACAGTATTATCTGAATGGCAGACCCGTTGCCTTCACCTCCTCCGGCATCCGCATGAGCGGAAGGAAGAATCGCGTGTTGGTGGTTCCGTAGTGTACGGCCGGCTCAGGACGATCCGGGAGTTGGAAACAAGACGACACCGCAAAGAGCGGCAAAAAGTGGAATCCGCATCGTCACCTCGAGTTGTACGCTAGGATTACTTCGCTATCGCAGGAATGATTACGTCGCAACCATGTCGAGCTTTGCGCGCTTTAGGCGCGATAGCGTGACGATCTGTCCTTTTGGGAATGCCGGCGCCGTATTAACCGCGTTCACTACCAGGGCTGAGACAGTAAATGGTCACTTCCAAGATGCTACAGTGCGGTCACTGTTCGTTTATGAATTTGTCGAAAACGCATGGCGAATTGCGATGGCGCAAACTACTGCCGTCCGCACCAATGTGGCGCAGGAACCGACAGTAAGCTCACAATGGACTAGATGCAGAAACCCCGCTTAGAGATGTATCCATAAGCGGGGCAAGAGTTCTGATTTATGGGCCTGGGTAGAGTTGAACTACCGACCTCACGCTTATCAGGCGCAGTTAGTCAAAGCACAAAGTCCGGCGCGGGGCCGGTTTTCATAATAGAACAGGAGCCACTGTCGCCGGCATTCTGCCGGTCCCCATTGCCGGACTTTTGCGCACCCAACGGACAGTAACGGACAGTAGTTAAACGCCCTCACGCCGTCCAAGGGTGTGCATGATCTTGGCTCCATGGATATCGCGCTCGTCTGGCTGCCTTGCAGCTGCAGCGTTCGTTAGCGAGCGGATACGTTGCCGTCGGTCAGCAGTTGTCGTCATCGTCGTCTCTATCGGTGTCCAAAGCGCGAGCGGCGAGGGCGGGGGGCAAGCGTGGGACCCCGACATTATGAGAACGGACTCAACGGCTATCATGAAGGAGTCCACTCGCGGCACCGCGGTCTCGCTCAGGATGCGGGCATCACTCGTTTCACTTCTTCGACCAAACGATCGATTTGCTCGTGCGTGTGGTGGGCGTTCATGATGAACCGCAAGCGGCTCTGCCCTGGTCCGATCGCTGGAAAGATGATCGCGTCGACATGGAACCCGACTGCGCGCAACGCTGCCGCGATGCGGGTACTTTTTCCCTCGTCGCCCACAAACAGCGGGACGATGGGCGTCTGCGTCGCGAGAAGGGGGAATCCGGCCTCCTGCATGCGAAGTACGAAATGGCGCTGGTTCTCCCAAAGCCGGCGTCTGCGCTCCGGTTCATCCTGGACCATATCGATCGCCTCAAGCACAGCAGCTGCCTGGTCCGGCGGCAACGTGGAGGTGAAGCCGTAGGCGGAGCAGCCTGCTCTGAGAATTCGCGCGACGTACGCTTCGGTTGCGACGAATCCCCCGATGCATCCGTACGCCTTGCTCAACGTGCCCATGTGTATGAGGCGAGGGCTCTCGATTCCGAAGTGCTCGCTAGTTCCCGCTCCAGTCATACCCAGGACGCCGGTGCCGTGTGCGTCGTCGATGTACACGACCGCATCGTGGCGCTCAGCCAGCACTATCATGTCCGGCAACGGGACGATGTCACCGTGCTGGCTGAACACGCCGTCGCTAACGATGATCTTGAACGCGGCAGTACAAGCAAGAAGCTTCTGCTCGAGATCATCCATGTCCACATGCCTGTACGCGAACGACGGCGCGCGAGAGGCCCTGATGCCCTCGCGGATGCTCAGGTGGTTGAACTCGTCCGTGAAGAAGGCGTGCTTCCCGTTCGTGCTCGGTGAATATCCGAACGCGCGCGCAAGTTGCCCGGACTTCACTAGGGCCGGCAGAACTCCTAGGTTCGCGAGATAGCCTGTCGCAAAGAGAAGCGCCGACTCTTTCCGTTTGATCCCGGCAAGACGCTCCTCGAGCTGGTTATAGATCCCGAGATTGCCACCGAGAAGTCGCGATTCGCAATTGCCAATGCCGTACAACTCTAGCGCCGAATGTGCCCGGGCCTTCATGCGCGGGCTAGTTGCCAGCGCCAGGTAGTTGTTCGTGCTGAACGACACCATCTCTCGGCCGTTCATCATGAACGTCGGATCGTGCAGAGTGGACGGCACGAGTACCTCATGCACCGAATCACGTGACGTGAGCCAGGCGTCGAGTTCCTTCAGATCTCTCATTGGGCTATTCGCGATAGTGGCGAGCGACGAGCACCGCATTCATGCCGCCAAAACCGAAGGAGTTGGACATCACGGCACGAAGATCGATTGTGCGCGCTACATTCGGGACGTAATCAAGATCACACAAGGGGTCCGGGTGCTCGAGATGAGCGGTGGGTGGCACGATCCCGCGCTGCAGCGCCATGAGGCTGACAAGCATTTCGACCGCGCCTGCTGCGCCCATGAGGTGACCGTGGAGTGCCTTTGTCGAGGAAATACAGAGATACCGCGCGTCGTTGCCAAACGTCCGTTTGATAGCGTTTGTTTCGACGACGTCGCCCACCGGCGTCGCCGTCCCGTGCGCATTGATGTAGCCAATAGCGTCTGCAGGCAGTCTCGCATCAGCGAGCGCGAGGCGCATTGCGCGCTCTTGACCGTCCGCGTTCGGCGTGGACATGCCGTGCGCATCGGATGCGTTACCGTATCCGGCGATCTCGGCGTAGATGTGCGCGCCGCGTCGCTCTGCCCTTTGGCTGGTCTCCAGAATCACTGCGGCCGCACCTTCACCCAAGACCAGCCCCGAACGATCCGCATCGAATGGTTTGCAACTGCGCGACGGGTCGGCGGGATCAGCGTGGGCAAGTGCCTGCATGGCGTCCCATGCGCAAAGATTGCCATGGGTAATCAGCGCCTCGGACCCGCCAGCCACGACAACATCGACGTGACCCGTCTGAATGGCACGATAGGCTTCGCCGATGCTCGCCGCGGAGGACGAGCACGCGGTCGAAATATTGAGCAGTGGTCCGCGCAGATGGTGGGTGATGGAGATGTGCGCCGCGGCGGCATTGCTCATCCCCAGCACGACCGAAGTCGGACGCACGCGTCGCGCTTCGGTAGCGAAAAGCCGCCGATACGACTCTTCAATCGAGGTTGCGCCCCCGAGCCCCGTGCCCCAATAGACCGCGGCACGCAGAGATTCCTCGTCGTCCAGCTCGAGCGACGCATCGGAGATCGCCTGGCCCGCCGCCACGAGTGCGAACTGCGTCGCACGATCGAGCTGCGGCAACTGGTGGGGCGCCCAATGGGCCGACGCGTCGAACGAGATTTGTCCGGCGACGAGCCGTTGCGGCCCGTTGTAGATCTCGGGCCGGACGGGCCCAATGCCAGACCGCGCCGAGACGACGCCGTCAAACAATTCTGTCGGAGTCTGACCGACCGGCGTCACCACGCCCAAGCCGGTGACGACCACGCGACGCACGAGTTGTCCTTAGCCGACGCTCGGGGGCGTCGCTGCTGCGCGCAGCGAATCCACCACAGCGGCAAGCTCTCGGAGCGTGCGGACGCCCTT
Organism: Gemmatimonadota bacterium; assembly: GCA_030948945.1. The sequence goes on from JALYZH010000016.1 coordinate 11,903, forward strand.
CACACTTTCTGGCGGTATCGACAGCCCAAAGCCGTCCTCCAGCTCGAACAGGAACTCGAGAAATCCGAGCGAGTCGATGCCCAACTGGTCCACTTGGACATCCACGTCGATCGAATCCGCTTCGCCGCCGAACTCCTTTGCCGCAATTTCCCTGATCGTGAGTAGCGTTTCCATGTGCCTCGATCAAATGTGCGTCCGGTGTCTGTCCCCCCGGACAGAAATCATTCTGGGAAATCTAGTCGATGGGAGACTCCAATCCGACTGATAGACTCGTTGGGTCCAGCTGCGCCGTGGCCGCAGGCTATCGCTGAGCGGGGTTGAGTAGTTCCAGAGCTGCGAAATCTCCGAGGAGACGAAGGACAACGCTTCGATGCCTACTCGCTAATTCCGGCCTCCAGACGCCCTGTTCCGTGCCGCACGCGCCAATGAAATGGGCGCCGACAGCTCCGAAATGGCCATTGCGCGTTCAGATATGTGAGCGTGTCCGCGGCTGACGACTCCGCAGGCGCATCGTCTCCTCGAGCCAGTCGAGCGTGGCTCCGATGGTCTCTCGGGCTCCACGAAACGCCACGCCCAGCTCGCGCTGGGCCTTCGCGCTGTCAACGAACCAATACCGGGTAGCGTAGGGCACGACGTGCGGATTATACGGAAGCGGAAGACGGAGACCGACCGCAAGACGTGTTGCAAAGCGCGCGAGACCATTCGGTATCTCTACGATTGCAGCGCGGCGCCCGATGAGTTCGAGCACGAGTTCGGCGAGCCGCCGAATCGTGAGGTTCTCGCCCCCCAGTATGTACCGTTCGCCCGGGCGTCCGCGCTCCACTGCTGCAACGATTCCGGCGGCCACGTCGTCGACATGTACCACGCACGTGCCCCCCTTGCATACGAGCACGGGGGTGGATGTTGCAAAGTCGATCAGATTGCCCGCAGTGACGAGCGCGGTGTCGCCTGGGCCGTAGACTTCCGCAGGGTTGACGATGATCACTGGAGCACCCCGCTCGTAGGCCTGACGCGCGATGATTTCTGCGCGGTGCTTAGCAAAGGCGTAGTGCAGTTTCATGTCAGGCATCGAGAAGGCGGCCCGCTCGTCGAACACAACCGGCCGATTCGACGCGGCAATCGCCGCCGTGCTGGACACTACGACGACGCGATGGTCGCGAAGCTTGGCTGCGACCTCAAGAACGTTTCGAGCGCCACCTTCGACCACTTGGCTCAGGAGCGATGGCTCATCCTGCTCCCAGCCGCCGGGCGCGGCGAGGTGAACCGTGCAATCGCACCTACTCATCGCTTCGCGCAATGACGCAACATCGCGAACGTCGCCACTAGCGCGCGTGAAAGGGAGCATTGCGATGCGATCCAACCGGCTGGTCTCGCGCAACAAACACACGATGTCGTACCCCGAGGCCACCAGCTGTCGCGCAACCACTGATCCGATGAACCCGTCGCCGCCCGTAAGAAACACTTTCATGCGAACGTATCATGCGTCGTCGAAGGGGCGGCGCCTGCCTCAACGGCCGACTCATGACCGGACAATGCGTTTCCTCGAAATGCGCTTCCTTCGTTCGTAGATGAGGATGACGGGAAGGTAGAAGAAAATGTCGGCAGCGAATTTCCCCGCTATCAGCCCAAGTCGCGGCCCGATCAGCCGCATGCCGACTCCCATGGCAAATGGCCGAATCACAAGGGTATCTAGGAATGCGGAAGGCCCGAACTCGGCGAGCAGACCAACCGTGATCTTACCGGCGTCGCCGACGCCGAGCAATCGACCAGCCGCACGCGCGCCGCGGGCCGCGGCCAGGTAGTCCCGCAAGATGATGACGGTGGAGTAGCCGACGCTCTCACCCAACGCGCCCCCGTAAGCGGCAGCGATCCCGTCCCCAGTGACCCGACGGACGGTGACCGACACCAGCAGTGCGCAGCTGAGGCCGGCGCACTCGGCGAGGCCATACCGGTGCAGCCAATCGGAGAGCTTCGCGCGCAGAGTTTCTCCCTGGTGCTCCGTGGAGGCTGCAACCGCACCGGCATTCCTTGTGTGGACACGCGTTAGTAGACGCGTGTCCACGTTTGCGACCTGCCGAGAAACGAGAAGCCGATGAAGCCTCTCACGATCAGCTTCTTGCCTTCGTCGATGAGCCTCATCTTCGCTTTGTAGATCCTTCCATTGTCCGGGTCTAGGATTGCGCCCCCATTCCACTCGTCGCCGGCGGGACGCATGCCCCACAGAATCTGCATGCCGAGTATCGGTTGACCTTTTCTGCTACCCGTGCACTGCCTGCAGAACCGGTCCGCTGAGTCGACGGAGACGAGGAGCTCTCTGACCGTGCCGACCAGATAGCCCCCGCTTTTGCTGATCTCGATGACCGCGGTCGGCTTTCCGTCAACGTCGCTGACGGTACGCCAGAAACCAATGGGACCAGCCTGCGCCCTCAACGGTGTCGCAAGTATTGCGACGAGAAAAACAAGCACAGCAGATCGGAACAATTGCGGGTAGCCTCGCGCTCGGTGCCTAGACGGCTGACGCGCTCCACGCGGCATAGTTGGTTCCCGTCCGGACTAAAAGAGATGGAACTAGATGTGGCACCTTCGTTGGCACTTGGCAAATGCAAACGCTCGCGCGCACACCAGCACCACTTCTCAGGAATCAGTCGCGTTGCCTCTTGTCGGGGGTGAAATCCGCAAGCGACTCTCTGCCCAGCTGGAGGAGCAGGTGGCTGTCCCCGGGCTCGCACCATCAACGGCCCGTCAACCGCAGTAGATGCCCTGCCCCGTCCTTGGGACCAGGGTTACCCGACAGCCATCGCTGTCACGGGATGCCGTGTCGGGGGCTTTCGGAATGCCTGGTTAATGTCGGAATCAATCGACAGCTGAAAGCCTTGCTCGCAAGCGCGCCATGCTGTTTGAGCAGTATCGATACTCCATCGGATTTTTCTGCGGTGATGGGCTTTGACGGATATAGAGAGAAGCACTCATTCCGCTTCCGGGTATCCCGATCATACGTGCCGATATGAGCATGTCGAAGCTCGTGCGCTATGGTTGTCGACGAAATTGCGGGGCGCTAATCTGCGACGGCGACCAAGCTGATGGATATGATCAGTTTGCGGCGTCGCCAACGGCTGTGGCCGCGGAAATGCCTAGTAACGAGCCGTCGGATGTGTTCGTCAAGCCGGAGGGTGATGCGACTATCAGATTTCGTCGTGGCGAACCGCGAGCCGATCCTGGCAGAGTGGGAAGCATTCGCGCGGACATGCACGCCGGCCAGCACTTCAATGGACATCTCGGCGCTGCGCGACCATGCCACCGAGATGCTCACGGTGATCGCCGCGGATCTCAAAACCCCGCAGGACAAGCAGGAGCAGTCTGAAAAGTCGAAAGGGAATGCACCGGACGTCGATGCCAATAAGAAGACGGCGGCCGAAAAACACGGGTCTGATCGGGCTGAAAGCGGTTTTACCACCGATCAGATGGTCTCCGAGTATCGCGCCCTGCGCGCCAGCGTGATCCGACTCTGGACAAAGGCGCAAGGAGAGATCACACCCGCCGAGCTCGAAGACTTGACGCGATTCAACGAAGCCATCGACCAATCCCTGGCTGAATCAATTACGCGGTACACGCAGGACCTGGATCAATCGAAGGAAATGTTCCTCGCGATCCTGGGTCATGATCTTCGGACGCCCCTCGGGGCTATCATGATGTCGGCCGAATTCATGCTCGAGACGCAAGAGCTCAAAGAACCTCACCTGACGCTCACGACGCGGATCGCCAGTAGTTCCAAGCGTATGAACCAGATGATCGGGGCTCTGCTCGACTTCACGCGGAGCCGTCTCGGAGGAGGCATCCCGATCGTTCGTGCCGACATGAACATGGGAAAGGTCGTGCATGATGTCGTCGACGAGACTTCGGCGGCGCATCCCCATCAAACGATCAAGATCGACGCGCGTGGCGCACTCCAGGGTCAATGGGACTGCCCGCGAATAAGCCAGGTTTTGACCAACCTGATCGGCAATGCGCTGGAGTATTCCGCCGGTTCGACAATCGCCACAGTCGGCGTCCACGGCGATGACCAGGAAGTCACGATCGCGATACACAACCGCGGTGAAGTTATTCCCGCTGACCAGTTGAATGGGATCTTCAACCCGATGAAACGCAGCGAGGCGGGTAACGCCACAGCGGGCGGATCGTCCGGGAACCTCGGTCTAGGGCTCTATATCGCCGACCGAATCGTGCACGCGCACAAAGGGAGAATCGAAGTGGAGTCTACAGAAGAGCGGGGCACCACCTTCACGGTTCATCTCCCGCGCCGCGGATAAGTAGGCACGGCTCCCCCACCCACTCCCTGGATCGTGAGATCGACGGTGCAGCGTATCTGATTAAATGGCAGGTCACGAAATTCAGGGGCCGAGGCCAGAAAAGCCAATCAGTTGCGAGGCGGTTTCGAGGACGGTGAGGGGCCGGGGGTACCGTCCGGTGGGAAACGACGAAGTACGCCGGAACACACTTTGTTGAGGCGTTCGTGCCAAAAGAAAAAGCCCGCAACCGTCTAACTCGTTGCGGGCTTTCACGTTCCTTTGCATGGGCCTGGGTAGAGTTGAACTATCGACCTCACGCTTATCAGGCGCAGTTAGCCATCACACAAAGTCCGGCGCGGGGCCGGTTTTCATAGGGCAGGAGCCACTATCGCCGGCATCCTGCCGGTCCTCTTTGCCGGACTTTTGCGTACCCAACGGACAGTAACGGACAGTAGGTAAACGACCTCACGCCGTGCAAGGGTGTGCTGCCAGATTTTTGCGCACCCAACGGACAGTAACGGCCAGTAGATTGGTGGATGATAAACGAGAGCGATTGCGATTTCATTTCCTTGTTAACCGCCGGACAAATTACCGGATGATAAAACTCGTCCTCCGTTTCGCGTTTTTTGCTACGCTCATCGCCTGCGCGCCCGCAAGTGCAACGCGTCGTGTAGATGAAGGAGGGCTGTGAGCGCCGTACTTGAGCTGAAATGGCCAGACAGGTAACTGTCGTGCTTTACGTGGTGGCGATGGCAGCAGTCATAGTCGGTGTAGATTTGGTGTTCTTCAGAAACCGATTCTGGGAACGGCTGACAGTGAATATTGGCATTGTCTTGGTGTTCGCAGCTTTCTACTTGAGATTCCTCAGGCGTCCATGAACAAGGCGCCATAGCGCCCTTTCGCTGCGATTGTGCAGACGCACTTCCTCGAGCACGCTAACAGAAGTGTCGAACGGCCCCACGTCGTATAAGCGTGAGGTCTGTAGGTTCAACTCTACCCAAGCCCATAAACCTCCGATGTAGCTAAGGTAGGGCACCAGTGGCAACAGCTTCGTGGCGGCGGTGGAGTTCGGCGAAAGCGTGCGCGCGCGTGCGGTGACGGCGGGCGGCGAGAGCGGGCATCCAACGTCCGCGCACTTCGACGACCAAGCGCAGCGGTACAGCACCGGGGGTCTGCGCCAGATGTACTTCTACCCGTCGCAGTTGAGAGCACACATCGAGCGCGAGTATCATCCAGGGACGTAGTGCCGCGCTGGGGATTGGTCAAACGACACTGCGTCCGCAGTGAACCCTTCCCCGAGGATACCTACTAACCCCTGATCGTTCTCACCCCGCTTCTGATAGCGGATAACGCTGATCTGCGCGGGAATTCCGGAGCACATGGTGGTGCGCCACTCACTCAGCGCGCCTTAAGACGGAAGCGGTGCGGACCTTTCGCCTATCGGGCGTGATGGTTGCCGTTGGCAGCAAAACTTTCTGCGAAGGGCCGCGCTCCTGATCCAAGAGCAGGAGTGTTCTATCGTTGGTGGAGTACGGTGCTTCCAAAGGGCCACTGCACTGCGATAGGTGACTTTACTTGCGTTCGACTGCTGCCGGACGAGTGAAACCGTCGAAGCTCGCTTATCGAGCCGTGAGGTGCGACGGCGCGAACGCCATTCAGTCGATCGTAGGATGCAAAGAAAACCCGCTGGGCGCAGTGCAAGCGAACCAGGCCAGTTCCTTCCGCCGCCTTAAACCGGCGTGGTTTACAGCGATTTCAGGTACTGGACTAGATCCCGTTGCTGTGCCGCGGAGAGATTGAGTCGACGGAGGTTGTTGTAGTGCGTAACGACATCTTGGAGAGTGGCGGCGCGTCCGTCATGGAAATACGGAGCGTGCTGCCAAAGCGCGCGCAACGGAGTCGTGCGATAGGACTTGTTCGCGGTGCGCAGCGCATAAGACGCATCCTGTCCGGTCTCCGACGGAGTGTGCAGCACACCGGAGTTGTTGTCAGTATTGTTGGCACCCACGTGACAGGTCACACAGTTCTGGTTGAATACAACTCGTCCGAGTGTTGATCCGTCGGCGTCGAAGCTTCCGGCCGGCGCAGCAGGCGCCGCGATGCTGTGCTGATAGGCGCGGAGCGAGGCGAGCTTGGGCCCCACCATATCGGGAGTTTGCTGAATGTTGATGCCCAGGCGTGGATCGGAGAAGTTTCCGTGTCCGTGCATCTGCGTAACGGCAACGTACGCGTTCCAGTAGGAGATGGGACCCTCAGCCGTGTATGTCTCATTTCTTACGCGGGCGAGGCCATAGGCCGGTGGAAGTACGAGCGGCGTACTCTTTCCGTCGATATTGAATCGCGGGTCGTACTTGCCTGGCCCCCAGGAATTGTAGACTGCCTTCTGCGCGGGAGTGATCGCAGGGGACAGCGCGATGATCGCGCCGACGTTCAGATCGCGATTGGGCCAACCGTCCTTCCGGTGGCCAATGCCCTTGGAGAATGCGTCGTCAACAGTCGAATGGCAAAGAGCGCATGTAATGCCGAGCCGCGTGAGGTTGTCTTTGCCATTAACGGTTGTGACGGTACCCTTGAGGCCGACAACCGCGTTGAGCTTGAGCAGAGTGACGGTCGTAGCGGGATCGTTTAGATCTACCTTGCCGGCCTTTATCGCTGCTGCGACATCAGCCGGGATTGCGTCGGCATCGACTTTGAGCCCCACCGAGAGAGCCGTTGCGGGACTGACGGATCGCTGAACGACTTCGTGCATCCGGGCGGTGTCGGTCCAGAACTGCTCGTCGCCAAAGGTGTCGAACCGGAATACTTGTCGGCCAGCGGCCACAGTTTGCGGCGAGAAATCGTCGCTTGCCGATCCGGCGCCTGTCGGAGTAGTCGCGGAAGCTCCGTTCGATTTGTTTTGCGGCACACATGCAACGGTCCAACAGACCAGGACGACGCCGGCACGCAAGATGGATTTCAACCCCAAAAAAGGACCACACGCTCGCACGGATTCGGTGGACATTCAGCACCTCGCAGAAATTGGAGAGACGGTCTGCAAGCTTCTGGGAACGTTGGTCGGTCCCGGGGAGATTGTCAAGCCAGGCCTTCGTTATCTGCAAATATCCGACCGTTGCTCTTCTCTCGAGGCTTCCTAGCCGGCGGTCGGACTTGAGGAGTTGCTGCATTCTGCGTTCTCGCCTCAGCAGGTCGAGGCTCAACATGCCGTACTTCTCGAACGTTCTATCTTTATAAGCATGTTGCTGACGAATCTCCGCGGTTCACTCAATTGTCCGCAATCGATATTGCGATTCCAGCGATTCGCGTGAACACACCAGCAGCCAAAGTCCTGTCGGAGCTTCGTCACGGACCTCGGACCGTCGAGGAACTGGCCAAGGCCCTCCGGATCACAGGTAACGCCGTTCGGAACCAGCTCCGAAAGCTTGAGGCCGAGAATCTGATCATTCGAGCCGGGGCGCGTCCGGGCACCAGCAAGCCATCCACACTTTATGCAATCACCGTCGAAGGCCAGGTTCAGTTTTCGACGCTTTACTTGCCGGTGCTCACGCAATTTCTGCGAGTGGCGGAAGGCAAGTGTTCGGGTACTCAGTTAGAGTCGTTTATGACCGAGACCGGAAAGTCGCTCGCGAAGAGGTATCCGAGACCGACCGGCGCGGTTAGGCAGCGCGCCCACGCAGCAGCAAGACTCCTCAAGAGTTTCGGCGGAATCGCCGAGGTCCGAACTCGTGAAGGCACACTTGTGATTCGAAGTCTGTCGTGCCCTCTGGCCGCGTTAACGTCAGAGCATCCGGCCGCCTGCAATGTCCTCGAGGGGTTCCTCACACAGTACGTCGGTGCACCCGTAAAAAGCTGCTGCAGCCTGAGCGAAGAGCCGCGGTGTTGCTTTGACGTGAACTCGTAGCGGTCAGGCTCGATCAGGCCTCCAGGCAAAAACGCGCGACGGGACTCGCTTCCGAGACCGATCGAGCTGAAAAACTTGCGGGTCCGATTTGCGCTCAGGGAACAAGTATCCAAAAGTGCAATCTGAGCTGCGTTTTCTCGTCCCCGGTGTCGTTAGGGGAAAATCCGCGTCCGTCGAAGTCGACCCATCGCGGTCGCAGTTTTCCATGCGGAGACACGCCGGCGAGCCGATTCTGGAGTCTATGACGCAATTGATACCTAGACGCAAGACGCACTCGCCAAAGGGGTCAAAGATGTGGGAGTACGTCCTCCCACAACCCTCGGAGTGCGTCGCGATACGTGTCAAGATCCGTTTTGCTTACGAACAAGTCTGTGCCTCCGAAAGTTCGTCAATGACCTAAAGCCTGACACGCCCATGGCGGATCTCTGCTACTTGGGCGGCTGGAAAAGCCCGTTGACCGTCATGACGGTCTACCAGCAGCCGGATCAACTGACGATGCGGACGGCGCTATCGAACCGGGATGAGCGACGCGGTGGTACCCTTCCGTAGGCCCAATCGACAGCGAATCGACAGCAGACTGTATTTTCGTACATGAAGCAAAAACCCCGCAAACGTGTAAACGCTTACGGGGCAATGATCTAAAGTTGATGGGCCTGGGTAGAGTTGAACTACCGACCTCACGCTTATCAGGCAGCTTCATACGAACATGAATCAAGCTCAGAAGTTCCTACTCGCCTGCCTTTCACGAACATCCTGCTCAGCTTTTCGCGCATTCACGAACATTCTGCGCGTCTCCGCGAACATTTTGCGCGTTTGAATGGACACCACAACGGACACCATTGAAGCCGAAGAGCGGTACTCGAGGCGTACTCGGGCCGCAATACGATGTGAACATGGAAATGGCGAAGGGAAGACTCGGGTAATCGCGCTCGGCGAAGGTGGCTATTGCTTTAATCATGGGATAGCCTAGCCTTGCCAAGGCCCGCATCGTCCAATTCAGGAGATACTCCAATGATCCGCCGAAAACTTCTCATCGCCACCGCCATCATCGCCTCGGCCGGCATCACCGCCTGCTCGGACATGACGGCTCCGAAGAAGCTCGTACCGGGGAGCTTGCCAGCAGCGGCCATACTCGCGCCGCCCCAGGTTTCCGCCGCGGATCGCGAAGGCAATCGCGAGCACGTGACGGTGGTGGCGACCATTTACGGGCGTGGCACGTCCGAGATGACCCCCCCAGGGCTGTTGACAGGGAAGACCGTGTTCTATACGAACGCTAAGGGGGTCAGGCTCCTGTCCGACCACTCGGCCACGGGGCACTTCACCTGCATTGATGTGTTCGGCAAGTCGAGCGATTCGGGCAATCTCAACGGCGACGTTACTAGCTGGTCAAGAGACCCCGACGGCAGCATCGTGCTGAACATCACCAACGTCACGTTCATCCCCTTTGGTCCTGATGGCAAACCTGGCACTCCTGAGCCCGCCACTCCGCTTATAGTGACGATTCAGAAGTTCGGGGGCGCCGGGGTGGGGCACTGGACGATGGTGCAAGATGGGTTTCTCTGGTGTTTCGAGAGCGTGACCAGCGGGCGGATTGTCATTTTCTACCGAGAGGAGGACGACCGCGACCATGGTGGCGACCGTTCGGGGCGCTGACGCTCGACCTTGGCCAGATCGCGTAGCTGCCGCACGCCGCCAGTCTTCACGCGGGGCCTAGGCCATCGCTTGACTTGCTGAGTGAGAGGCCGTCCGCTTCGGCGGGCGGCCTCTCTTCGCATGTCGGCCCTCGTTGTCCATCCGTCTGGCGGTCACGACTGTCGCCTTGGCGATATCCTTGAGGTCGCCCCGAACACGGTCGGCGCTGTGAGCAGATTATGTGGCAGCCACCGCCGCCTTACGGATCTGAAATCGCACGGATGACCGCGTTGACATCGTCGGGGGACGCAGGTGGGCGCGCTATTATAGCCGCCGGGCGTTGGATTCGGAGTTCTCGCGATTTTATTCGTAGATCTAGCTATCGCCGAGCGAGTAGGTCAGAGGCGCTAATCCCTTTGACACTATTCCCGGCACTGCACCCACGCGAACAGTGTCAAAGAAAAATCCCGCAACCGTGCAACTCGTTACGGGGTTTGCTTCTAGGTTCATGGGCCTGGGTAGAGTTGAACTACCGACCTCACGCTTATCAGGCGCAGTTAGCCACAGTACAAAGTCCGGCGCGGGGCCGGTTTTCATAGGGCAGGAGCCACTATCGCCGGCATCCTGCCGGTCCCCTTTGCCGGACTTTTGTGCATCCAACGGACAGTAACGGACAGTAAGTAAACGACCTCACGCCGTGTAAGCGTGTGCTGCCGGATTTTTTTCCACCCAACGGACAGTAACGGCCAGTAGAATTCGTCGTGGGGGGCCGACGTAAGCCAACTAAAATTGCCACGGCTGAGAAGTCGCAACCAAGATCGCGGCTGTGACGAGCATTGCCACCGCCCCACCAACCACCAGCAGGGTAGTCAGAACGGGGCTGAACTGCCGGATGTCCATAGAAGTAATGTCGCTCAGAGGAGTCGTCCGGAGGGATCCGTCGCGACTGTCCGTCCCTACCAGCGTGTCCCGGACAATTGTTGCATCGCGGAGCAGTAGAACGGTTCGGTCGGTTTTCGTCACCTGAACGGTTCTAGCTTTCGCGCTCATCAAAGCCTCTTGTGGAGTTTCTACGTGAACCCACTGGTTGCATGCCGAAACTAAAAGAAGAGCTGCGATCATTGTCTGCGTGCGCACCTTCATATGCCCGTCCGTTAGTAAGCGTGTGACTCGGACTCTGTGACGCAAATCGATCCGCAAGGATATAGGCGCTGTCGCAGCACACCCATACGTAGACTGACGTAGCAGCCGTAGATCACCGGATCAAGCGGGGGAAAATACAGGCGAAAGCCGAGGCGACGAACAGCAGGTAAACGCACCCACGCCGTGCAAGCGTGAGGTGAAGGAGAAGGTGTAAAGCGGATTGAAGTATTGAGCGTCCAATCCTGCTCCAAGAGCAGGAGAGTGCAACACGCCGTTCAAACTCTCCTCACACTCTGTCGGCGTGTGATCCGCAATGGACAGCAAGGGGCAGTAGGTAACGACCTCAGGCCGTGCAAGCGTGTGCACAATCATGGCTGCATTCGCGGAACGGGCGGTAATGCTCGCTTGGTTCACAGGGCACCGCGCTGGCGCAATTCGTCAATTACGGTGGTCGGATATTGATCTTGAAGCCGGCACCGTTCGTTGGCGTGCGGAGACAGACAAGGTCGGCTACGAGCACCGGAATCCGCTACATCCGGAGCTGGTGACGTTCCTGAAGCGTGAACGTGCACGCACAGGGGCCATTGGGGCGGCTTGGCTGTTCCCCAGCGAGACCAACGCAGCCCTACCGTGCAGTCGTGAGTATTTCGTCAAGAAGCTATGGACGGAGCTGCGTGACGCAGCGGGGATTCCAAGCGGCAAGCGGTACGGTTGGCATTCTTTCCGGCGCGCATTTGCCAACGCTCTGCGCGACGTACCACTTCGCGAGTTGAAGGACCTTGGCGGCTGGAAGAGTGAGCGAACGGTCGTCGCTGTGTATCTACGACCGGACGAGCAGGCGCAGCGAACGGCGTTGGCAAGGCTCGCCGCCAACGGACAGTAGGAACGGACAGTAAGGCCCAAAAACGCAAACGCCGCAAGGCAGCTAAGTCCTTGCAGCGCTCATATATGGGCCTGGGTAGAGTTGAACTACCGACCTCACGCTTATCAGGCGATCGCAGGGGAGTAAGAAGTCCGGCAAGAAGTCTGTAAATCGTTGACGGACAGCGTGATCTGCCGTAGTTGCACTACCGGGATGCCGGATAATGTCGGTGTCAATCGACAGCTGAATCGACAGCAAGAATGTTGTTCACATGCGGCGCTTTCGAATCCAGGACTGCTCAGTGGACTGAGGAGCGCGCATCGGGGGATCGCACCTAAGCGTGAAGGTTATGCACCCGGCAGTAAAAGAAAACCGTGAGCATCAGGATCACGAGCACCCAACCTGCCATCCCAACCTGACCACGGCGATTTGATACGTTGCTGCACCCGCAGGCTATAATCAAAGTCGTGAAAGGTATCCTTGAAAACCATAAACAATCTTGCGATCGGTCTCGGCGATACCGTCGTCGTTCTCGGACTCAGTCTCGGCGGCGACATGGCCACGTGGACAGCGCAGTTCCGGCCGGAGGTCTATCGGGCGGTGATCGTCGCTCCCACACTCGGTCTTGCGCACATGTCCTCCATCGTGGCGACGCCGATGATGAATCTCACATTGCGAATCCCCAACTACTCGAAAAACGATCCTGCTGACAGCCTGCGCCCTGATCGTACACGAGCACGCGCGCGGTCGGGCAGATTTTGCGACTGAGCGCGGCTGTTCGGCGTGCCGCGGACAAACATGGGCCTGCTGCCCGCGACATTCGCGTGCTAGTAAACGCGAACGACCGGACTGTAAGCCGCGCCACAATCGACGAGCTCGCGGCGCAGTGGTCGGCGACCGGTGGACGCGTGTCGATGTTCGAGTTCCCGGACTCGTTGCGCCTCCCGCACGACGTCATCGATCCAGACAAAGTTACGGGCAACACCACCGTGACCTATCCGGTCCTCCTCGCGCTCCTCTACGGTGCAACGCCGCCAGCGAACCTCGCAAGGCGACTCCTTCCTCGAGACAGCGTACCGACGACTCATTGACGGTGATCCGACGGTGTCCGCTCGCCATGAGCGAAGCGCCGCCGTGGGCGGGCCGCCTAAGTTCTACGTCGTATCCACAATGGAAGAACAGCCGAGGAAGCCGTAGATCGCGCGAGTGCTACTAGCGCAAGCACGCCACGCCGCTCGTCGCCAGGTTGTAGGTGATCTGGCCGTATGACTTCGCCCAGTTGAGATAGCCGCTCTCCAGCGGGCGGGTGATTCGAGAGCTCAGAATTTTGTCCGCGAGAGCCTGATTCCCGCTAACGCCCGTGCCTTGCTCGGGTGCGCGCCGCTCTTTTCGCCG
>JALYZH010000020.1 GCA_030948945.1 Gemmatimonadota bacterium
GAACACGGGCCTGGGTGTGCTCACCGACTGATAGGACTCTCTTGTCAAGCGTGACCACGACCCTTGCGGGCGCGGAGCATGGGTCGGTCGGCAAAACGGTCACAGCTGGCCGTGGCACCACGACAGGCGGTGGGGAGGCCGAATCTTTTGAGCCTCCATAGACTACGAGCAACAGGGCGAAGGGAATCACTGATCTCATGGGCATATCCTGAAGATCTCCTGCGAATCCAGCACTCAAGTCTCTCATACGATCGGACCGGTCGGTGGGTCACAGTGAACTGATGTCCGGGATCGATCGGCCTGGCGATGCGTGCTTGTTACAGTCATCGTTTTAACGGCAGGGACCCAGCGTCGCCTTCGCCAACGCAGACACTGAATCATTTGTGCTCGGCTGTTGACCCTGGCCACCCTCCAGAAGCTGCGATCCGAACAAAAGGTCTCGCAATCGAGTGCCGGAAGTGTCCAGTTGTCGAAAGGGTGATGCGAATGACTGTCATAAGGCGATTAAAGGACACGATGAAACCAATCATTGAGAATGCGCTGATGCCCTTAGGCTATCAGTTGCACCTAACTAACGCGAGGGTGACGGACTCCGTGGTCTTTGACCGGCAGGAGGTGCTCTCCTTCTTACGGCCGGACGCTACCCGGCGCCTCTACGCTGAGTGGATTAGACGCGCCGACTCCCTTGATACCGACAACTTCGCCAAGCAGTGCCGCTTTTACAGTCTGATCGAAAATGTGCAGCACGTGCTTCGACGGCGCGTCCAAGGCGACGTCGCCGAATGCGGGTGTTGGCGTGGCCACTCCTCCTACATGATCGCCAAGACGCTAAGTACCGGTGGGTTCGACTCGACCTTTCACATCTTCGATTCCTTCGAGGGAGGACTGTCCGAACTCGGTGCGGAAGACACCAACGCGCGTCGGACCCTTACGCCCGAAGAGATCAGGGGACTGAAGGAAAGTTTTGCGTCAACCGAAGAAAAGGTGAGACGGGTTCTCGCGCCGTTCCCTTTTGTGCGGCTCTATGGCGGTTGGATTCCTGATCGCTTTCCGGAAGTAAAGGACACGAAGTTCCGGTTCGTGCATCTCGACGTTGATCTGTATCAACCCACCGTGGACAGCCTGAATTTCTTCTACCCCAGATTGGAACGGGGCGGGGTCATGACCTTCGATGACTATGGAATGTCGCAGTTTCCGGGAACCAAACAGGCCGTCGATGAATACCTGTCCGACAAAGACTATGAGATGTTTTATGAGATTCCGACAGGTGGCGGCTTCGTCGTGAAATGAGCCACCGTCTGAAGCTCTTGTTGGATTGAAGCCCTCGAGCGCCAGGTTTTTCTTGCCCCATGGCGACGCTTTACCGCCAGATCGTGAAGCCAGAGAGACATTTGATTTCCGTCGCTTTCACTTCTGCGCGCGGGCCCTTGCCGCAAAGCTCACCGTTGACAAGGCTCCCGTTGAGCCTGATTATGGCGCCAGAGACAGCATCCGTGTCGGCTCCTGGAGGAGCCACGCGCACGCGCCCAAGCGTGAATTACGAAGAGACGGAGGAGTTTATGCCACGACTTAAGTCTTTCTTGATCCTGCTCCTCTTCTCAGTGATCGTCGCTTCGACGGCCGGCGCGCAGCGGCGCGTAAGTGGACGGGTGACGGATCAGACGAGCGGACAACCGATCCCCGGCGCGGCTATTCAGATTCAGGGGACCGGACTGGGAACTACCGCTGGGGATGACGGGACATTTGCGATTCAGGCGCCAGACGGGCCGGTGACCTTGATTGCCAGGCGCATTGGTTACCAACGCCGCGAAATTCCGGTGCCCGCGACCGAGACGCGCGCCGATGTCGCGCTGAGAAGAGACATTTTGCAGCTCGAGACACAGGTGACAACAGGCGCCGCGACTTCCGTTGCAAGGCGCAACACGGCCACCGATGTTGTGGTAGTGAGCGGCGACGCCTTCTCTCGCACGTCGATGCCATCCCTCGAGAACGCTCTTGCCGGTCGAATCGCCGGTGCGACCGTAAGCCAGAACTCGGGCGCCCCTGGGGGAGGGAACCAGATTCGATTGCGTGGCGTCACCTCGGTGTTCGGTTCGGCCGACCCGCTCTACGTCGTCGATGGCGTGATCGTGAGCAATGAGACGATTCAATCCGGGCTGAACGCAATAACGGCTGCGAATCGCAACACCTCGAATTCGACCAACCAGGACAATGGCGTCAATCGTATTGCCGACATTAATCCGAACGACATCGAGAGCCTGGAAATTCTGAAGGGCGCGTCGGCGTCGGCGATCTACGGATCCAAAGCTGCCAACGGTGTGATCATCATCAAGACCAAGCAGGGGTCCAGTTCCGCCGGGAGCTATCCGTCGATCGATCTGGTGCAGCGCTTTGGCACTCGGGCGCTCTCCCGAAAGTACGGGCACCGCCGCTTCACTCTCGCAGAGGCCGAAGCGTACGGTGCGGGGCTCAAGATGTCGAAAGCGGCGGTCGATTCCAACTACACCGCATGCGGCGGGTTCTGTGATTTTGAGCAGCAGCTTTTCGGAGAGCATCCATTCAACTTCGAAACATCGCTCAGCGTACGGGGAACGGTGAACCAGACAAGCTACTTCGCCTCTGGGTTGAATAGCTGGGATGGGGGAATCGAGAAGAACACGGGCTATCGCAAGCAGAGTTTAAGACTCAATCTCACCCAGGTGCTTCGGCCGAAGTTGACCCTGACCTTCAACAACAACTTCCTGCGGACCATGACAACCCGTGGGGTCAGCAACAACGACAACGCCACTGTCACCCCCTACTTTGTCTTCGCGACTACGCCGAGCTGGTTCGACATGCGCCCGACCAACGGGATCTATCCAAAAACGCCGGTCGCAGGGTCGAATATTTTTCAGGATCGCGATTTCATCCGCACGCCCGAAGAGGTGAACCGGCTGATCTCTTCCGCGAGCCTGGCGTACGCCGCATTCACGACGGAGCAGCAGACGCTGACTTTCAGGGTTGATGGTGGGCTGGATCGGTTCAATCAACAGGATAACGTCACCTCGCCGCGGTTCCTGTTCTTCGAGCCGAACGACGGGCTTCCTGGAACGGTGACCTCGCTCAGCGCCAGCGTTCTCCGTGCCAACGCCAACTTTAGCGCCATCCACGAGTTGTCACCGGTCGGTCGGGGTTGGAACGCAACCACATCGTTAGGGATTCAGCGAGAGATATCGGCCCAACGTTCCACCAACATCGTCACACGTGACGTGCTGGTCGGACAGGAGAACGTAAATCGCGGCTCCGCAACGGAGGTCTTTGCCGATCGGCAAGAAGTACGCGGGTTAGCGCTCTTCGCTCAGGAAGAACTCCTCGCGCTTGGCGAGCGATTGCTCGCGACGGTCGGAGCGCGCGCCGAGAGAAGCACCCTGAACGGCGACATCAACAAGTTCTATTGGTTCCCAAAGGCCTCTCTTTCTTATCGCATACCGGGCCTCCTCGGACGCTTTGACGAATTCAAGGCGCGTTTCGCCGTCGGTCAATCCGGGAACCAGCCTCTTTACATCCAGAAGTACACTCCGGCGCAGATCGGCACGTATACCGGCCAGATCTCGTTCCAGCCTGGCCTGATCCTGGGCAACCCACTCATTCGGCCGGAGCGCGAGACAGAGTTCGAGGGTGGCTTCGACGCCTCGGCTTGGGATCAGCGAGCCTCGCTGGCATTCACGCTATATCAGAAGAACATCAGGGATTTGATCCTTAACGTCGTGCCCGCTCCGTCCACCGGCTCGAACGTCAGCGTGCAGAACGGCGGCAGTATCCGAAATCGGGGAATTGAGGTAGCGCTTGGCCTCACTCCGCTCCAAACCGACCGCTTCAGTTGGGAATCCCACACGACCTTCGCCCGAAACGTCGGCATCGTGACGGCACTTCCAGAGGGAGTTCCGTTCTTCAATCTCGAACGGGACGCGACCGGACAGAGGGTCGCGTTCGGAACCGGGTATGGAATGGGGAGGCTGGAGGTCGGAAAGCGGGTGACGCAGATCGTGGCGACCGACTCGGTGGGCGGCGTGGTCCAGGAAGTTCAAAAAGGCGACGCAGCACCTGTCTTCACGATGGGTTTTGGAAACAACTTTACGATTGGCAAGTTCCGTCTCACCTCGTTGTTTGACTGGTCGCACGGGGGCGATCTGGTCAACGTTACGATGGACGTTTATGATGCGTTCGGACTCTCGCCAAAGCTGGCAGACGGGGGCGTACAGCGAGCGAAGCGGAACGACCAGCTCGGCGTGTCGCAGTATGTATTCGACGGGTCGTTCGTGAAGTTGCGCGAGCTCAGCCTCTCTTACGAGCTCCCGACCGCTTTTTCAAGCCGGATTTTCCGCGCAGGTGCTTCGCGGATAGAGTTCGGCGGACGCAATCTTCTCACCTGGTCGAGCTACCCAGGTGTGGATCCCGAGGCGAGCAATTTCGGCAATCAACCGATCAGTCGCTTCATCGATCTGGCCCCATTTCCTCCGAGCCGCACCTTTTATCTCACACTCGCAGCGAGCTACTGACATGACATATCACGCCATGCGCTCGCCCGTCGGGCGCCTCATTCTTCGCCTTTCGATCGCGATATTTCCTGCCGTCGCGTTGCTCGGCGTCGGATGTAGCGATCCATTTATTCCCGATTACAACAATCCGCAGCTTCCATCGGTCATACCGAGCAAAGATCAGCTGCAGAACCAGGTCACAGGCCTCATTGCGGGCGACCGCGAGCAGCACGCGTTCTTCATTTTCGTACAGGAAACAATGGGACGCGACGCATATAGAATCGATGGCGCTGACCCTCGATACATCCAGCAGCCACTCGGGCAGTTCTCGCCGGGAGCATTTCTTGTCGATTTCACGTGGAATTCCACTTACCGCACGATCCTCGGGGCTCAACGCTTGACGACGGGCGTGGAGGCTTCTCCCGCTGTCACAGCGCAGGAGAAAGCCGCCTCGCGGGGATTCGCGCAAACGATTCAGGCACTGGAGTATATCAAGGCGATAGAAACTCGCGATAGCCTCGGCGTTCCGATCGCTTCTGGCTCGGGAGGCGTCGATCCGATCAGGTGCAAGCCAGCAGTGCTCACCTACATCAGCGCTCTTCTCGACAGCGGCGCAACCAGTCTGTCGGCCGGCGGATCAGCGTTTCCATTCACCCTTCCAGGGGGTTTCGCGGGTTTCACCACCCCCGGGACATTCCTGCAGTTCAACCGTTCGCTTGCCGCAAAGGTTCACATCTATCGCGGGTTTGTCGGCTACAAGGCGGCTGGTAACCCAATCGACGCGACGGAGCTCAATGCGGCGCTCACGGCTCTCGATGCATCGTTCTACAGTCCATTGCCTCGGGATTTCCGGGTCGGCCTGTATCATACCTACAGCACGGCATCGGGCGATTTGCAGAACGGAAACTTCAATCTGGCCGTGTACCGAGCGAACCCGAAGGTTCTGAGCGAGGCGGAGGCGGGCGATTTACGATTGTCGAAGATCCAGCAGGACCCTTCCTACACCTTGGCGTTGCCGGCGGATCCGGGGCAACCCTCCGCAGCCGTCTCCGATATCATATTCCTGAATATCAGCGGACCGGTGACGCCGTTGCCGATCATCATCGACGAGGAGCTTGTTCTCATGCGCGCTGAAGCGCTGTGGGGCCTCACCCGGGACGCCGAGGCCCTCGTGCTGATCAATCTTGTTAGACAGAACTCCGGCGGACTGCCGGCGAGAACGCTGGCGAGCTTTCCGACGAGGCGCGACATCCTCCGCGAGATTCTCAAACAGAAGCGCTACTCGCTGCTTTTCGAGAGCGGCGATCGGCAGGTCGATTACCAGATGTTCGGGCTCTGGGCAGAGCTCGGGAAAGAACTGGTGCCGCCGGTCGACGGCCCCCACGTGATTCCATTTCCGAGCGCCGAGATCAACGCACGCAACAACAACCTGACCTGTAGCTAGCAGAGCAAGTCGCCAGCAGTGTTCCTGAAAAGCCAGCAACGGCCAGGCGGCGACGGCGCGTGCCGTCATGGCCGCGGCTCGTCCTCAGCTCGATCGAGCGGCTTTTGAGCGGTCAACCCGGTCTGTTGTTGCTGCCGGTCCCGTCCCCGCTTATACCGCATCATCCCCGCCAGTATCATCGTCAGCGCGAGGAAGGGATAGGTAATCTGCTCGTCATTGCCGGGAAACCAATAGAGCGCCATCGACATCAGGGCTAACAGTACTCCGGGAACCATGGAGGCCGCAAACCGCCAAATGCGCCCGCGAGTATCGAAGATCTCGATGGGTGTGAGCTGCAGATGCTCGCGCATCCTGTAGGCATGACGATGGAGAAGCAGGAACACTCCCATCACTGCGGTCCAGCCCAGGGCGAACGCGACGTACATGAGTCTGAAGCCGGGGCCGGAAATCGGCTCCGCCGATTGCACGAGCCCAACGTGCATCATCAGTCGCTCGACGACTGTTCCGACGATGAATTTGAGCGGATAGATGAAAAAGAGGATCACGAAGAGAAGCACTCCGCTCAGCGTAACGGTTGTGTTGTCCTCGAGACCGTAGCGGCGAAAGAATCCGAACTGCATTCGCCACACCCCGAACAACGCGCTGAACGTGATGGCGAACGCCAGGAAGCCGCGCATTGCGTGCAGCACTTCCGCCGCCGTGTGCGGCACCTCGAGCGAAACCACCAGCAAAGTGATCGAAAAGCCGAATACAGCGTCGCTCAGTCCCTCGATGCGCGAGATCTCCTTGCCCCGCAGCCGAAAATCGCCTTCACGCATCATGGTGTCTTATTTGCCTCGAACATCGCGCCCAGCGTCTGAGATCCGCCGTGCCCGTGACGCGATGATTACGAGCCCGCCGAAGATTCCGGGCCTCACGTTCAAAGGCTCCAGGGTGTTGAACGGATCACCGCCGCTGCCCACGAACCTGAAGCCCCCAATGACACCAATCCACGGATCGCGGGCGTCGCCGGTGGAGTCGTGGCTGCGCGCGATAAGACTGAGAAAAGGAGAACGAGCCTGATGCAGCGTGACCAGCGTGAGACCAGTTTCATCGCTCGTTTGAGACGACTCCGGGCCGGTGGTAAGTCCGATCATAGGCAACCAAAGTATGGCTCTCACCAACTGCTGCGTCGAATCGACGATGCGAACCGGCTACGAGAAGGGCTACAACGTCATCACGCTAAAGGACTGCACTGCGACCCTGAGTGAGGAAGAGCAGCGGGCGGCCGTGGACAAGAATTATCC
>JALYZH010000038.1 GCA_030948945.1 Gemmatimonadota bacterium
CCCCCCCCCCCCCCCCCCCCCCCCCCCCCCCCCCCCCCCCCCCCCCCCCCCCCCCCCCCCCCCCCCCCCCCCCCCCTCGGAGCGCGGAACGCGCTCCCCGAGCTTTTGCTTTTTTTCCTTCGCTTGAAACTTCAGCATCAAACCGCACCCAAGGTATCGCGCCACCGGGCGGCTGGGCTGCGAGACGTGAGCAACGACGACTCACTGCGGATGAATTGGAAGAGCGTTGGCCGGAACGCGCGCACGCTCTCCGGGAATGCGAGGTCGGCGGCGTTCAGCTGATGTGCCAAGACTGTACGGCACCTCATTTAGTGCCCTTTCGCTGCGGATGCAGAACGTGCCCGAGCTGTGCTCGGAGGGCAGCAGCCGCGATTGCGAGTCGGATAGGGGCGAGAGTCGCTGTCCACGACGTAATCATGGAGTCGGAGCCGTGGGACGGGCACGGAAAGGCTCAGAAACGCAGCTGGCGGCTCGTTACAGTCACGACGCGCGCCGATCCGGACATCGAGACTCGGTTTGACCCGGACCGGCTTCGCCGCAAAATCCGCCGCGTCCGCTCGGCGATCCCCCGCTTTTGGCGACTGACGGATTGGGGTAGGCAGGTGAGAGATGATGGCGCGCGCAAGAAGCGATCGCGCCACGACACCTCCTACATCCTGGCGGAGGAAGTGGCGATCCGCGGAATGGTGCACGCCCACGCTCTCGTGTACGGCGAGTATATCCACCAACGAATACTGGAGGCAGCGTGGAGTCGAGCATACGGTGAGCCGGCAATGGTAGACGTTCGCAGTGTCAAAGGGAATTCAGGCGTCGCTACCGCGCTGAGAGAAGTCCTCAAATACGTGACGAAAGCTGAACGAAGCGGACGCACCCAAGCGCGCCACGCAGCCGCAGTTGAGTTGGGATTTCGAAACGTGCATCGGGTTAGCCTCGGGGGTGCGATCCGCAAAATTAAAATTGCGGAGGGCGACACCTCGGCCGAGGACGTGAAGCCCGAGGATTTGCACGACGATCACGTTCTGAGCTGTTTGGTGTGCGGCGCTGTCGGCAGGTGGAAGTGGATCTGTACGCGCACCGCGGAGGAAGTAGACGCCTTCGGAGGCTTCGGACTGTTGGCTTCTCCGCGCGCGCTGGAACTCCTGTTGAGCGGGTGAACACACAATCTCTGTATCCCTACCGGGAAATCCGTACGGAAACCTAGGTAAAGCCGGGATTTACCGGCGAAACCCAACGATCAGTTCAAGGAATTGCCATGGGGAGATTACTCAGTCCACGTCAAGCTGCGGAAACGCTCGGAACCAGCGTCGACAGCTTACGACGTTGGGAAAGGGAAGGAATTCTCAGCTCCGAACGGACACCAGGCGGGCAACGTCGATTTCGGGAAGAGGACATTGCCGCGCTCTTAGACAATCCACCCGCGCGTAGTTCGTCACCTCATCACCGCCCCGTTGGAGCGCAACGGGAGGACGAGGAAGACGATGATGAGACGAGTGAGCCTGCGCGCCCAACAAAGACGGAGATTCCGGTTTGGGAGCGCCGCGTGAGAGAGGAGCAAGCTACTCTCGAAGTGACGAAGATCCGCCGCGAGCGTGAAGCGATTGTTCGTGCGGATGCTGAGGAACGTGAAGCGCGACAACGCGAGGCGAATGAGAGAGAACGCGAATCAGCCCAGCGGCAGGCTGCCGCGGCGAAAAAAGCCGAGGCTGCCGCCACAGAAGCAAAGCGACTCGAGACGTTACGTCAAACCGGCCGGACGCTCGCATGCGTTGCGCCAGCCGAGTATCAAGCGAAAGTCGCTCGGGATCTTTTTAAGAGCGTCAACAGTGACGATTACCCGCCGGACATGCCCTACTATGTGGCGTACGCCCAAGTAGACGCCCGCGTCAATGAAGTCTTGAAACCATGGCGTGATGCGCAGGCGCGCGAACGCTCAAAGCATGAGGAGGAGGAGCGCGTCATTGCACTAATTAGGTCGGGTAAGTTTTACGCATGGACCGAGACACAAAGCTGGGACAGCAAAGCGGCCGAGCGTGCCAACCGTGAAGTCGAGCGGGCACTCCGAGATGACGTCGCGGCCGACTGGACGAAGGACGATGTACGCGACTTAGTTGATGACGTGCTCGATGAATGGGATGAGGAGTAGCGGGGTAGCGGTCCGTCAGAATGGAGTGGCCGAAGAAACTCCGGCTCTCACAACAATCGTGGCAACGACTAAGCGTTCGAGAATCACAACGTGCGTTAGATCACACTGACGTCGTGTCAGAACACTAAGCGGTAGATCCGCGCATGATTATCGCGGCACGCGCCATATCCTTCGGGTCGGCGACTTGATGAACTCGTGACGTACTCGCATTCGATCACGGTGCCCTGCGCACCTGATGCAATGGCGACGCCGCGGTATTCAGCGGAGCGGGTATTGATGGTCCCAACCGCGGTCGCCCCGCCCTGAGAGAATATTGCCCCCCAACCTGTCGCCCCGCTCCTCAGAGTACGGTACTCACCGCGGAGAATCTCGCCGCTTGCCAGCGGCACCGTTATCGTACCACTTGTAGATCCAGAGAAGGAAAAGGTCGCTTGGATCACCTGCCCATCTGACAGGCTATAGAGACGCGCTGGCACTTCCCGAGTAGTAGTTGCACAACCGAAGAGAAGGACAACCGATAGGATAGGCGCGAACTTGGGAAACAAGGCGGAAGGCGAGTGAATGTGCTGGCCCATGGGATTACCCGACCTTTTTCTAGGGTTCTGGTTCAGTGAAAACGCCAATAGCCGCGGCGAGGGGATTTGCGTATGGGTCCGCTCTGGGACTTCAAAGCATCGAGCGCCCTGCGTACCTCATGCTTCCACTCAGGTTGCTGGTGGCCTCGGGAGCAGTTATCGGCGCAGAGATAACGATCGTCACAGAGCGCCGTGAACTGATCGCGCACCCGGCGATAAATATCATCAAGGGTGTGCTCGCCGCGACCGATGAATCCAAACCGGCAGCTGCGCAGTTCCACGTGCAGTTCGCGGATATTTTTCCGAGCCATTGCTCTCCTTACCTCGGACTTCTACGCCTCAGAGTTGGTCGGGCTAATGCACTCGGGAATATCTCTAGAACTTTACAAAGCGATAGGAGATCGCAGTCTGCGGATGTCCGGCATCACGCCTCATACTCGAAATGCAGTCCGCGTACGCCGTTTTGGTACGCTGCTGATCAATCGGTTGGTGCATGACGGCGTCGAGCAAAACTTCTAGCGTCGTCACCACCGATTCGTCAGCCCAAATGCAAGCCTCGTCATATGCCTCAAGAAACGCAATCTTCTGCTCAGCCGACGGTGCGACGCCACCAACAAAAACGCGCAAAGCTTTTGCGAGACGAGTGTACACTTCACGTTTCCTAGTTAATGCATCGAAATGAGTAGCGGAGTCACGCGCTAGACTAGTGCGAACGTGCTCGATCTCCGTATCCACACGAGCGCGGTCTTGTTGTGCTATCCGATTCGCTGTGATCTTCGCGAGCCAGCCGGAAAGTGCGATGACGACGAATGCAGCTCCGCCGATCGACGTCACAATCGCCAGCACAGTTGCGAAGACATTGTTCATGATCTGCGCGCAACGGGGTTACGAGGGATGGGAAAGCAACGCACTCAGAATCACGGCCGCACGTTCTGCGTCGTCGACGAAGAGCCATGGACTCCGTCCCGTTGCCTTCGAAAGTTTGAGGCCATCCGAGTAGACTTCGATTCCTATTAGCGCGCTCAAACGGACGGAGAAGTTTCGACTACCGCCGTCTAGGATCACTCTCTTGTTGGTGAAGTAGACTTGTCCGGTCGCCAAACGGGTCGGGACCTCCTCCTTAACGCTCGGCAGCCGTACGCGCGGCGAGCGGTAGTAAACTCCACGGGCGATCCGAAAGCTGTAGCCAACGCTACCCACGTTGCTTCGTATAGTCCGCGTCCGCGTTTCGGCCCACGTGACGTTCGAAGACGTGAAGTGGCAGGTTTCTCCGTTCTGCAGGGTGATTCCAATCCCGCTTTCTAAGGGCAGTTCGCCGTTTTCGATTCTCCAGAATTCTGCAAAACGCCGCATCTGCGCTTCGGTATCCGCGCTGAGAGTGGGATCGATGCCCATACTCTTCGCCTTGGCCGCGAAGTCGCCAAACTCCTGCGGAGATACCCGATGGTCTTCCAGGATCGAGTCAATCGCTCCGCCGAGCGCGGCTTGAGCGACTGGCCAGTATAGCGCGGCATACTCCTCTTTCGAGATTCTCAGCGCCTCGGTGAGCTTGTCGAGATCCGCTCGCTCCGTTGAGGACAGGAACCCATCCGCGAGAACCTCACTCACCTTCGCTTGGTAGCGCGGGTGGATGACCGTAGCCTCGACCTCGCGCGCCTCCGCTTCGGTTAGTTGCATAGCCCGCCGAAGCGAGGAAAGCCAATACGATTCGCTGTCTGTTATGAGATTGTCGCTCACCACGGTAGCGACAGCCTTACGCCAAAGCGCAACACAGATCCCCCTCAAATCGGCGGGGGCTAGGTGATGGTCCACTGCGACTCGCGAAAGATCAGCCGGACCTATATCGCCCGGAGTCTTTGTGGCAAGAAGATTCTCGGCGTCGACAGCCGCAGCTTCGACAGAGGGGCGGCGGAATAGTCGCTGCGAGAACGTGCGAGGAACCCGCGGCCGGTTGGCGAACGGCGAGATTACCTCCGCCTTTACGATTGAAGTCACTGCGCGATTTCCTCCACTATCTCTTCGGGAGTGAGATAGTCGCTTCCAGCGAAGCCCGCCAGCCTGTAAACCTTTCGATACCCGCTACGAGCCTCGTAGCTTCACCCATGCCCTCTTTTCTCTGTGCACCCCTCAGCACGGCGCTCGTGCTTGCATGCACGGCTTGCGCGCCCGTGAGCAGACCAAGCCGTGACACCCCGCCGCCGTCAATAAGAGAGACGATAGGTCGCGATTCGGTTAGCGGAAGATTCTACAATCTTTTGGGAGTGGTCTTTGACTCAGCTTCGGGTAGGGCGCTCGAAGCCACGCAGGTTCTCCTTAGAGAAAGTTCCGCCGCTCAACCGTACTTCGCTCAAACCGACAAGCATGGAGCGTTCGTGCTCTCAGGGATTAAACCGGGACATTATCAATTGCTTGTTCGCAGGATTGGTTACATGCCGTACGTTGGCCAACAAGATGCACGCGCGGGAGAAGTCGATACCCTCCGTATCCGGTTGGCGATTCCTGGGGAATACCATTTCAGGTTCCCTATCCAGGAGGTCGCGCCCACATCAAAGAACACACGAACCATTCCATGCCGACGCCCCACGATCGCGACGGCTGCGTGGACTGAGTGGAGTTTACCGCGCTCGTCAGTTGCAGTGCGGATGCCTCAGTGGTTCAAGCGAGACGCTGCCGAGGCGCGCGTTGACAGCGTTCGTGCGGCGGCTGGCGATACCGCCCTGGCCTCGACTCTCTTGGAGACGAATCAACGCGGTGTTCCCCGCGCCCAGCTCAACATCAATGTTGTAGATGCGGTCACGCTCAACTACGGTGGCGATAAAATGCCGGAGGAAAGCGAGTGCCGCGAGCAGATCGGTGAAGCGCAAGCAATCGTTTTCTCGTTCAATCAGTCGGTTGAAGTTGGCGACATGGCGTCCGTCGGGCCATTTATAATCTTGGCGCAGCTTCGATTCCCGGACGGACTCTCTCTCGACGTGTTTGCTGACGCAGAAAAACGAGAGCAGCAAGATGAGATGCTCGCGGCGATTCGTACGATTCGGCGACTTCCCCGACCTCGGTAATTAGGAAAGAGAGAGCAAGCATTTACTGACGACGAGTGCGATTTCGCCCGGCTCCTCAATTCGAGGCAGACCGCCCATATCCGAAGACAGCGCACGCAAATTCTTTCGCAGTCAGGTTTCTGGCCAAGCGCAATAATCTGTGAGCTTCGGGCAAAGTGTAATGAGGGGAATGGGAGGAGGCGTTATTGGGTGCCAAATACCCCGAACCTCCTTCTCACTGGATTTTAGAGACGGTTTAAGGAAGGCAAACGGCGGCTCCGAAACCTCCGTCAGCACACTGGTCAATCTCACTTCTCTGTCTATGTAGAGACATGGTGCAGCAAATCCGTGAGGCTCGCGTGCCGTAAGGTGCAAGTCGTCCGTTAAGTGCTCCGTGATCAAGCAAAAAAAAGACTCGACGTCATGAATGACGACCCCGAATTCGCCGTAAGGTTCAATACCTTGAGAATGGTTGAGCTGCGTCGTGCAATACATGAAGGCATCTGGATGATTCGCGACTGCGTTCAACGTGCCCCCATGCGAAGCGATCGGCATTCCCACTCCATCGATCACGGGCTTCAGGAACCATGGAGCTGATTCAGCCGTGATCATCTCGGGTACGTCGGACGTCAACGAGAATGTGAACTGACCTTCCCCCGAGTCTCCGCGCAGTTCATCCCATCCATCCGTGCGCCGAAATTCGTGGAGGGTTCCGATCCGAACTTCTCCTCGCTCGACGAGGTTACGAGCATGTTCCTTCTTGCGAAAAAACTTGTGGAGAGTTTTGGGGACGTTTACAAAGCCAAATTGCGCAGTTCCAGCTCGAACCGTGTGCTCTTGGGTCATCGCCTCACTGCACTGGCGATAGGCCGTGAACGCTTGCGAAGTCAGCTAGCGTTTCCGAAATGAGATGCGCCTTCATCACGACGCCCAAGTCAAGCAACTGTCGAAAGCTGACTATCGGACGGACTGTGGTAGGGGCAGGTATTAGCTCGATCTCACCGGATTCTTGCCGCGTAAAAACTGCAGAAAGTACCCCCAACAAACGAATATCTACTATCCGCCCCTCAATACTCAATTTGTACGAATACACGGGGCTTCCGCTGGAGCCAGGGAAAACCGAGGCGTCGATAAGGAAAGTTGGCCTGCCGTCAAAATCAAACTCTAGCGGTGTTGCAAGCGTGCCCTGACGCACAATAGGCGTGTAGTTGACCGTATCGAATATGCCATTCGGATAGCCTACGAAGAGGACGGGCATGAACGCATCACTCTCGGCTATCTCGGTCACAGAGGCCAGCATAGTGGTTGAAAGCTCCATAAGGTACGCTTCCTTGCCCCCACGCCTTATGAGATCGAGCTGCCAACCTAAAGGGAAAATTGCAATGTCAACATCCGGATTTGGGTGACCATGCCATTGCATGTCGAACCCATCGACGCGGATGAAAAAGGGTTTGCCAACCTCTGGTAACCCATTAGAATCTTTGCTCGTAAAGTAGATAAAGCCGGTAGAGCCTCCCTCAATCACGTGCCTGTTGCTGATGAGAAAGAGCGTTGGAGCTTGACCGGCAAAACTGTGAGCTAGGACAAAGCTTGTTCCTACGCCGAGGGGATTATCCGCTGCGTCTAGAGTCTCAATGCGCACAGTTGAAAAAAGCAGCTGTTGCGCGACGGTAGGGTTTCGCCAATCCAATTATTCACCAGCTAGCTGTATTGGCATACCGTCCTCACCCGACTGATAAAGGCCATCGCGAACCCCCAACCGTTGTAGTTCGGAGTTTATCGCTGAGAATTCCGCAAATGTCTCTGCGCTCAATGTTTCTGCTAGGTGCGTCGCCAAAAGCGTAGTCAATAGCGCGGCGACCGCGCGTGCAGCGTGAAACAGGCCGAATCGTGCAAGTACCATCGTGTTGTGGTCAAAATACGGTAGCTGTTCAATTAGTCGTGCGCCATTCTCGTCGGACATCCCATGCAAGCGTTGCACAACTGGATTACCATGTTTTGCCAAGCAAAGTTGCCTGTAAATCGTGTACTCCTGTTTCGCATGCGCTTTGCCAAGCCCAAGTCGCTGGATAACTGCATCGAGTACCGAGGCGTGGCCTGATTCGGGGTACTGCCTCTTCTCATTCTGATGTTTGAGCCATCCCTCCGCTCGCTCATCCGAATCCGCGATGTAGGCCGCCGAGTACGCGAGTTCGTGGACCGTCGCAGCGATCGCTTCCGCCTGCAAGGCGTACCCATTGCCACCCGCCCACTCGCATACGCGCAAATCGCCTAGGACGCGAGCGGTGGCAAGCAGCATGACCGATGCGGCTGGTGACAGATCCTTACCTGCTATCGCGTTCGCGCAGCGAATAAATAGGTTGTGTTCGCGCGCCGTTACGGCGATGTAATCCTTCATTTCCGGTAGGAGCTGCGCGCGAACCTGCCGTTCACGATCAGCGAGCGTCCCGGTCGGCACATCGGGGTCATTGATTGCTATGATTTGCGAATCTCCTCTTCAGCCTCTTAACACCAGAGTTCAGCCCCGTTCGAAGCCCGGCCCGCCGACAGCAAACGTTTTGCTAGGTGGCCATGTCGAGAGGATGAGTCACCGATGCGCTTTCCTGATCGGCCGTTAACTCAACATCCCGAAGAACATTGTCGAGTCGCTTAACGCGGATGTTGGTTATGCGCCACGGAGCCGGTGGTGCCACACCGCCTTCGATTACATGGCGTATCTCGGCACCATAAACTAGCAACCTAGCATTCGTCAGTTCATTGAGAGCCTGACCTAACTCGAATCTGGCCTCGACGCGAGCACCAGATTCAAGGTCGTCGCCCATTTCCCCATAGTCATGGAGCAACTGGAGGAACGATGAAACCAACTCCATTTCCGCTCTGTCCTGTAGGTCGTCGTTGTCAAAGTCGTAAGCCTCAGCACCCAGGACGAGCGCGAGGAGCGACGCTCCACTTGTAATCAGTTGCAATGATGTAGGTCGCGAATCTTGGCGTCGAATACGGACGCGAAGCGCATTAGGTGGTTCAGTCGAGAGCGCCGTATGAACCCACGACTCGTGGGCCAACTTAATCGCTCGTAGTCGCTCGGCCGTGAAGTAATTCGGCTGATCGTCTACCCGCTTGTGGTCGACTCGACACAAGAGAATGAGATTCCCCTCCGCGTCGACCGTATCTGGCGACATGCCGATCGCCCTCGGGCCGGTAGCAGCTTGCGCCACAATGTGGCACTCGTCGCCAACGATGGCCACAGGGTCTAAGCGGGTCGGGTCCGCAGTGAGTGGCCGCCGGCAAATTGCACAGCGGTTGCCAGAGTGTCCCCACAGAAGCTTCCGCGTGCGGTCGGATATCGCCATTCAATTAGGGAGCGTTTCACCAGTGTCCGATCAATCAACGTCTTACTTCAGACAGCCGCCGTATCGTGTGCTATTTCGGCGAAGTCCAAGGCGTCCGCATACATATCCTCTATTACGCCCAATTCCAACTCACCGACGTGGGTACGTTTCCTCGCCACGACATATAGCAATGCCGCCCTCCGCCGATTCAATGCCTCGTTTCTCCCATAAAACGAGAGCGTTCTTAGCGCGAGGAGAGCGATGGAAAGTAGGACCCCCGCAAACCAGTAACGACTCGTTGCAAGAGCGGCTACCGCACCCGCCACGCTGCCAAAAACAACCACTGCTTGGGTAGTCGCCGGAATTTGACCACCAAAACCAAATCGTGGCAAAATTATCGGTGCAGCAGCCACGAATAACCGCTGCTCATCCTCCGTCAACGCATAGACTGGATGCATCCCTTCCGCACGCGAGAGCATCGCGCGCGCCTTCCTTCGACAACGGTACTGATAAACGTGCAGACCGATGATGGCCGCGGCGCAACAGAATAGGAACGCATACCAATAGCGCATAATCCGGAAAGTGACGCTTCGCTATCCCGGTTTACTGCGTGAGAAATGCGGAAAGCGGAACGCTCGACCAGCCGTTAGTGAATAGTGGCCGTATACCAGCAATTTCCCTCGCTGCTCTCATCGGTCGCACTGACTTAGCACCTTTCATAGGTTCAATCGATGTTGAGGAACCAAACGCTTCTCTGACTGCACCGACGACCGCGCCTTGCGTATCCCTCATGACTCCCTGTGCGAACCAACCGAGGTGTCGCCCCGCGTTGCTATAGACAGCGAAGTCACCGCCGTCCGGGACGAGGTATGCAACGGGCTCTCCGCTCCAAAGATAGATCGTCATTTCATCCTGCGGAGCGACATAAGCAGTCGGCTGACCTCTACCGTCAAACAGAGACACTTCTTGACTCGTCGAGGGACTACTGGCTTGACTCGCCGCAGTTGAAACGCGACCAATCGTTTGCCAAGCGGAGGCAGAACATCCGAGCAGGACAAAAGAACCCACAAGCAGGATGGTGTGACTCGTCGAGAGAACAATCCTTTGACCATATCTCATTTGTCGGTTCCCTTGTCAGAATCATGCTCTGCCACTCGAAGTAAGGAACAATGCCGCGCCTTCAGGAGGAAATCAAACAGGTAATATTCTGGAACGAACGATGATATTGCCCGAGGCAATTATCGTAATGTGCTTATCGGACTCAATCACGG
Source organism: Gemmatimonadota bacterium (assembly GCA_030948945.1). The sequence continues at coordinate 10,357 of JALYZH010000038.1, forward strand.
AATAACCTCTGCGTAGAGCCTCATCGACCAACGCGCCCGGATTTATTCGGAGCAAGTGTCGGCGGAAATAGGTGATGCAGTTTTTCGCGACGGTCGCCAGCAGTCGGTCTATAGTCTTTCCTTCGTTCTTGCGAGCCATTTTGTTTTCTCCTCGGAAGAAAATATTTCACTAACGAGCGGCACATCCTCACTATAGGCGAGGTCGGAAAAACTAAAAAGCCGAGAATTCTAGGAAATTCTCGGCCACATATTTACTTACTGGAAATCAATTTTGATATCGCGCTACTTCGCGCTCCATCCGCTCTACCAAGATAGCACATGGACCGCCGCCGAGCAATGGAAAAGACGGCAAACGGCCGGCTAGTGTCGTACATCGCTGCCCCCAGATTGCACGGCAATCCGCGGGCACATCTGTAAACCGTGGGCAAATGCTGGGCAGCTTCGCTCGGCAGCTGCAGCTCGGAGATGTCCAGAGAGCATATGGTCTCTGCTGGACTTTGGAGCAGCGGCTCGATTGATGTGGTCGGCTTCCCCTGGTGCAAGGACGCCCCGAAAAAGGTTGGTCTTGGGTCGCTGACCGCAAAGATTCTTTGTCGGACGCACAACAACGCGCTCTCCCCTGTTGACAGTGCAGCGTCCGCGGCGTTTGAAACCCTTAGGAAGGTCACGGAAGCCACGAGCACCGACAGGAAGGCATCAAAGCTCCCCAAACGTCCTGCACGTTTTGAAATCCCCGAGCCGTGGCTCTTGGAAAGGTGGTTTCTGAAAACCGCGCTGAACCTCTGCGTGGTAGCGGACAGCAAAGAGGTATGGCGTCAGACTCGCCTACCGCTTAGCCAGCTTCCTGAAAAGCTTGTCCAGATCGCTTTTGGTCTTGAACCATTCGTGAAGCCCATGGGACTGTACGCGACGGCTGCGCTTGGAGAAAACGTAGCGGTATCGGAAGGCGTCAGCTTTTCGCCATTGATCTACGGCGAGGAGGGGATGATAGGGGCGTTGTTCACCTTCCGCGGTTTCAGGTTCGTGCTCCACCTAGAACCCCTTGAACTTCCCGCTGTTCTCGAAGTGCCTGGAGTCGGTGTTCGCCATTGGCCAACGGGGAAGCTCCTCTATCATCACCAACGCTATAACTGGGCTGTGGGCCGAAAGATTACGCGATACGTGCAGCTGCTGTGGCACCTCCAGCCGTCGGCCTGAGCCACGAGTGGCTTCTGGTGGGTTTTTGGGGAGTGTTTACAAGCCGACTTGTAAAGTTCCCCCTTGCGGATTCCGAGTAACTTTACATCTTGCTTGTTAAGGAGGCGGAATGGACTATGTCCGAACCGAGGATGTTGACGAGTCGGGACTCACGGGATACTGGACGCGCGACAAGGGCGCTGTGCTCGTCAAAGTGCGCGCAGGGTTGAAATACTCACGGAAGGTGAAACGGCACGGGCTCGTGACGTTCATAGAGGCCGCGGCGCTTATTCAACGCCGTGGCAGGCCAGTCAGCCGCATTGCCATCTACCAGTGGGCTAAGGCCGGTAAGATTCCATTTGAGAAGATCAGCCCGAGACCAGGCCGCGACAAAATCAATGTCGTTCGGTTGTCCGTTCTCCGAAAATTTGCTGAGGATTGGGGTTTCGAATGCCTCAACGAGTCAGATGTCCCGCCGAGTGCGCGGTGACCATCTAGCAAATTGGACCGCTGGCATAAGGAGATGGAAATGGCGCGGACGAAACAGGAAGTCGAGGCAGAAAACCGCGAATTACGGGACCTGATTGGCGATGTGTATGACCGCGTGTCGGATTATCTGGATCCGGAAGCCGACATAGACGAGGAGGATGACGAGGACGACCCCGAGGACGCCGATTCCGGACACGGCGACCTGTAAGCAAAACGAAATGCCCGCGGACCGATGGGTCGCGCGGGCACTGGTGTAACCCTTAACTAGGTCGCTGGCAGGCGACCGTCGGAGAAGCAATGAAAGGGCGTAGCTCCGTCTTAAGTATTAGCCAATCACCTGAGCCTGTCAACGAGCGCCTCCTATCAGTGAACGAGGCCGCGCAGCAATTAGGCGTCTCGAAAAGCTGGCTGTATCAAAGCGATGTGCCGTACGTCAAGCTTGGAAGCCGGAGGCTATACCGCCCGACGGACGTGGCGCTGTACGTCAACGCCCGCGTCTCCCACCACCTTGGCTTGGACGACGCATGAGTTCCTATTTTGAGCGCAACGGCGTTTTTTACGCGAAGGTGAAGGGGACTTCCCGCAAGTGGATAGCGCGTACGTGCGAGACTCGCGAGCGCGGGCTCGCCAAGAACATCGCCGGTATGATCGATGAGCTAGGCCACAGGGGCCGACAATCATTGGATCTCTTGGACGCCGTAGTTGACGGACGGTTGAGACTCTCGGTTCTCTACAGCGCCTATTCCGGAAACGCGCTGGACGACCTCCGTGACCGGATGAACGATGTCGATGTGTCGCCCATGGTCGATAAGTGGCTGGACTCTCTAAGGGGGCGTGTTCAGCCGGATACTGTGGAACACTATCGCGTGCACGTTCGCTCGCTGATAGCGCCCGATCAGCGGTTCCCGCGCTCCGCGCTGATGTTCGCGCCGCTGGTGGAGTGGCTATCGAAAATCAAGCGATCGGCTGGCACGCGCCGAAAATATCACGCGGCAATGTCCAGCTTTTGCCGCTATCTCCTCTCCTGTGGCGTGCTCAAGCAAAATCCGATGCGGGATGTGAAGGCGCCTGCCGCTTCTCTGCCGCGTTGTCGCTACTTGGAACACGAAGAAGTCTTGGAGCTTCTCGACGCCCTTGAAGAGCCATACAGAACGATTGTTGCCTTGCTGCACGCTGGCATTGAGGTTTCAGTCGCGCTTGACCTAAAGCGTGGTGACGTTGATCTACAGCGACGGGAGGTGCACGCACGCGGAACAAAGACGAAGGCGCGCGACCGAGGGGTCGCCATCGAGAAATGGATAATGCGTTACCTCAGGCGTCACATGCGTCACATCCTTGGCACGAATGCGCCACTTTTTCCAAACATTAATCGCTGGACGCTCAGTGACAACCATAGGGCGGCTTGCAAGAGCCTGGATATTGTAGACTATCAGCTTCGCGACAGCCGCCACAGCTATGCCGTACGCGCTTTACGGTCCGGAGCGTCGCTTGAAGTAGTCGCGCGGCAGCTTGGCCACGCCGACACGGCGATGGTGGCGCGGGTGTATGGACGCTACAAGCCCGATGAGCGCGAAAGGCGGGAATGGCATCGCGTCGCCGCTGCCAACGACGCCAAGAGGGCGGCCAAATGAGCCCCTTTGGTGGTGCAAAGCGTGGTACAATGGGCAACGAAAACAAAAACGCCCTGCCGGCGGAAGTCGGCAACGCGCCCTTGCACAACGAGTTACAAAGTAGCTGGGGGGAGACTCGAACTCCCGACCCCGGCATTATGAGTGCCGTGCTCTAACCAGCTGAGCTACCCAGCCATGCTTCTAATTTGATCAAGACTCGCGCGCGCTTGAAGTCGCAACCCGCGAGGCTCACTGACACAAACGGCCAGCCCTCTCGGACCGGCCGCGTATGATCGAACAATGGCGGGGGCGGGATTTGAACCCGCGACCTTCGGGTTATGAGCCCGACGAGCTACCAGGCTGCTCCACCCCGCGATGAGAACCAAAGTTAATCAGCGAGGTTTGTTGCCGGAAGTGCTCGGAGCG
>JALYZH010000042.1 GCA_030948945.1 Gemmatimonadota bacterium
CGCTGCCGAAATGGGTCGTGAGCCCTTCCTTCAGCCTGGCCATTCCGCCCACCGCGCGCACAGAGAAAACGGCGAGAACTATGACCGCGCTCATCTTGATCACGAACTGGACGAGATCGGTCCATAGTACCGCCCACATCCCGGCGCCCGCCGAGTACGCGACCGTGATTACGAAGCAGATGCCGACCGCGAGTATTTCGCCGGGAACATTGAATCCGAGTACGTTGACGTCGCGAAGCCCCAGCGAGATCGTCAGGATCTTGATCATCGCCTTGGTGACCCATCCGAGGATGATCAGATTGATGGGGATCGCCAGGTAAAGAGCGCGAAACCCGCGCAGAACGGCTGCTGGCCGACCGCTGTAACGGATCTCGGCGAACTCGACGTCGGTCATGACATTTGCGCGACGCCATAGTCGGGCGAAAAAGAACACGGTCAACATGCCACTCATCAGCATGTTCCACCAAAGCCAGTTTCCCGCGACGCCGTGTTGGGAAACGAGGCCGGTTACGACTAGCGGGGTGTCGGCCGCGAACGTCGTCGCGACCATGGATGCTCCCGCGAGCCACCACGTTACCTGTCGGCCGGAAAGGAAGTACTCGTTGAGGCTCTCGCCCCCGCGTTTCGTGAAGTAGAGCCCAATGCCTACCGAGAGGATAAAGTAAGCAGCGACAATCGCCCAGTCGATCGCAGTCAGTGCCATAAGAAAGGGATGGAGGTGGCTAGGCAAGACGTTTGCGTTGGTCGTCCCGGTCGGTAAAAAGCGCCCCGGAACGCCAGCGACTATCATATGGTACCACCGACACAACCAAAATTACCGGACAACCTTCGATGATGCGATACAATCGGCTGCTGCCACTACTCGTACCCATCTGCGCCGGCTGCGTGGTGGTCAACAAGAACCTTGATCCCACCGGAGAGCTCGCGGAAGCCCGAGTAAGGCCTGGCATCACCGTTTTGCTGAGCGATAGCATACATCTCATTCGCGGAAAGCGCATTGGCCTGCTCACGAATCAGACCGGAATAAACGAGAAGGGCACTTCTGATATCGATCTCCTGAGAGACAGAAAGGCACGCGACGCCAACGTGCAGCTGGTGCAGCTCTTTTCTCCCGAGCACGGTCTCCGCGGCACCGAAGACCACGAGAACATCGCGAGCGGAGTAGATGCGAGAAGTGGACTGCCAGTGTACTCGCTGTACGGCCGAGAGACGATGGCTCCTCCCGACAGCATACTCGCCCGGCTCGATGCGCTCGTCTACGATCTCCAGGACATCGGCACCCGCACCTGGACGTATGTGGGAGCGATGGTCTACTCGATGCGAGCTTCGGCGCGAGTGCACAAGCCGATCATCGTGCTCGATCGCCCGAATCCAATCACGGGATACATCATTGAAGGTCCGGTGCTCGACGCCTCGCTCGCAAACCCCGAAGATCCGACCCCCGGACGCCCGGGCCTTGCCTTCGCGCTCTGGCCAGTTCCGCTTCGTCACGCCATGACGGTCGGTGAGATGGCGCTCTACTTCAACGACGTCATGAAGATCCATGCGGATCTCCACGTCGTCCCGGCGCTGGGCTGGAGGAGAGACGTGTGGTTCGACCTCACCGGACTGCCGTGGGTCAAGCCTTCGCCCAACATGCCATCGCTTCAGAGCGCGATGCTCTATCCGGGACTCGTCGCGTTCGAGGCGACGAACCTTTCGGTGGGAAGGGGCACGTCCGAGGCATTTCAGGTTGTAGGCGCACCGTGGCTGAACGCGGCGGCGACGGTCGCGATTCTGAGAGACCGCGAGCTTCCCGGAGTACGCTTCTACGTCCAGAATTTCACGCCGGTGAATCCCACGGACGGGAAGTATCCAGGACAGTCCATCCCAGGAATCAAAGTCAGCATCGTCAATCGAAGTGCCCTGCAGTCGGCGCGCGTTGGAGCAAACCTGCTGTGGGCTATCAACAAGACCGCTGGCAGCAGGCTGACGATCGACAACCGCGCTTTTGACCTGCGCTTCGGGGCTCCGGCAGTGAGGGAGGCGGTCCTTCGCGGCGAGGATCCGGACGTGCTGATTGACCGGGAGTACAAGGCAGCGTACGCTTTTCGGGAGAGAACCCGACAGTACCTGATCTACAAGTAGGCGACGCTGCGTACAGAGACCGACTTCACTGGGACATTCGAGCGGGTTCGGAGCACAACTTCCGATCCTGAAGCGGCGCTCGCCGACACGATCGAGGACCCGCTTCGACTCGCGGCGCTCGCGGCTACTGGACTGCTCGATACCGAAGTCGAGGAAGTATTCGACCGGATGACACGGCTGGCGGTGAAATTCCTCGGTGTTCCCGTCGCGTTCATGTCGCTGGTCGACGCGGATCGCGACTTCTACAAGAGCGCGACCGGTTTCGGAGAGCCATTGCAGTCCGACCGGCAGCTAACCGGCCGGACATTCTGTCACTACGCAATTCAATCCTCGGCCCCACTTATCGTCGAGGACGCGGAAGCCCATCCGATCTATCGCTCGATTCCCACCGTAAAAACCCTGGGCGTGCGCGCGTATCTGGGCATTCCCCTGGTCATGACGACGGTCAGGCCATCGGCTCCTTCTGCGCGATCGACACCAAGCCGCGGCGATGGACCTCGACAGAGGTAGAAGTGCTCACCGAACTGGCGGCCTCGGCCAAACGCGAGATCGAGCTGCGAAGCGCGTCGCGCGCGGAGAAGATGGCCCGGCTCAATGCCGAAGCCGAAAAGCGTGCAGCGGATGAAGCGAATCGCTCAAAGAGCGCTTTCCTGGCGATGATGTCGCATGAGCTTCGGACACCACTAAATGCCATCGGCGGATACGCTGACCTGATCGAGTTCGGCGTGCATGGACCCGTGACTCCGGCGCAATCCGATGCGCTTGGCCGCATCAAGCGAAGCTCGCAACATTTGCTCGGCCTGATCAACACGGTTCTCGATTTTGCGAAAGTCGAATCCGGGCAAATCGCCTACAGGATCGCGAAGGTCCCGCTCGATGCGGCGATACGCGAGGCGGAAGCGATGGTCGTCCCCCAGGTGGCGGCCAAGAATCTCCGATACCGGAATGGGGGCTGCGATTCTACGGTGATGGTGCTGGCTGACGCGGAGAAGCTCAAACAGATCGTCATCAACCTGCTGAGCAACTCGCTGAAGTTCACCGATGCCGGCGGTGAGATTCGAGTTCGCTGCGGCGAGATTGCGTCGAGTGGGAATGGCGGCGCGACGCACGCGTTCGTGTCGGTCGAAGATACCGGGATCGGGATAGAGCTCTCCAAACTCGAGTCGATCTTCGAG
>JALYZH010000058.1 GCA_030948945.1 Gemmatimonadota bacterium
TGCCCGGCAATTTTGCGATGACGTCATAGAGCGTCTTGAGGCTCCAGTCAGATTTCACGCGTAAATGCACTTTCGCGGGACCGGGCCCAAAGCGGTAAGTGATCGGCAATCCACCACGCCACGAGGATGGAACGATCTGACCGCCGAGGGCTGCGAGAAGCGGCTGCGCATCACCGTAGGAAAGCGGCAGTACGGGGATTTTTGTAATCGTCGGCGCCTGAGCGATGGCGAGACGTTTCGCGTCCTTCGTTGCACCGATACCCGGAGTGAGAGGATCCCCTGGATACGTAGGCATGTCGGCGACCGAGCCGCGCTGGACTCCTTGTGCGGGGCGCATTGGCCCAGCCGGAAAAACATCTCCGCCTGCGTAGCCGTCGTCTCTCGGATCCGAGTAGATGAGGCACCCAACCGCGCCATGCTCCGCGGCGACTTTCGGCTTGATACCACGCCATGATCCGCCGTATTTCGCGATCACGATAGCACCCTTCACCGTCACTCCTCGCTGCTCGAGCTCATCGTAGTCAGCGGGCACTCCATAGTTTACAAAAACCAGCGGGCCGGTGACATCACCATCGATGGAGTAGGCATTGTACGAAGGCAGCTGCTCCTTCTGCTGATCCGACGTGGGGTCGATCGAAAGCGCCGTCTCTTGAAGTGACGCCTTGTAGGTGACAGGAGAGACCATCTCCACAATTCGCTCGACCGGAGTCGGGAAGAGAACATCAAAGTTCTCTATGTGTGCGTCCCATCCATAGGACTTGAACTGACCGAAAATCCATTCAGCGTTGTCCCGGTCGTAAGCGGAGCCTACGTGATGCGGACGCGCGCTCAGGCGACGCATCGCCTCCCTCATTCTCGCCGGATCAGGCATCGCCTTGAATCGGGCTTCCAGGTCACGCTCAGCCTGAAGCGACTGCGGGAAAAACCCGCGCAAGGGCGTATCTGCGGGAGCGGGCGCCAGAGCCAGCCCGGTTGCGGACAACAAGAACGACGAGAGGAGCTTACGCATCAACGAATTCTCCGTGACTGCTAGAAGGATCGAAGTGACACACCGCCTCGAACGGTGCGTGGAAGTCCGATGGATTCGAGCGGGCCCTGAAAGTTTATCGTGTACTGCCGATCAAAGAGATTCTCCATCGATGCGAAAATGTCCGCGCCGCTACGAACTTCGTGTCTCGCATCGAGATCCATAAGTCCATAAGGAGAGAGGCGAGCACCGCCCAGAGCATGGTTCGGCCCCTCGTAACGGAAGATCGCGTTGATGGTGGCAATCCTCGGTGACTCGTACGTAAGGCGAGCAGCCCCGCGTTGGAGCGGAACACGATTGACGAACGCTTTTGTCGCGACGACACGTGCGAGGTCGTAGTTGTAGCTCGCAGACAGCGTCAGATCCTGCAATAGTTGCAGCGCAATCTCGCCCTCGGCGCCACGGCTTCGAGCGGAACCGACATTCTGGCGCTGCAGCACCGCGCTTCCCGGAGTAGTGCCCGGACTTAGAAACGTGAAATCGTCGAGGTTCTTGTACGTGTTCCAGAATCCAGTCGCGCGAAGCTCAAAAGCCGGAAGCGGCTCCCAGTTAACGCCAACATCGTAGCCGGTGAGGTACTCGGGAGTGAGCAGCGGATTGCCCATGAACGTATTGGGGCCCGCAAAGAACGTTCGATACTCCTCGGAGAGCGTCGGCGCGCGAAACGCCTTGTAAAAGGAACTGCGCAACGTCAAGGAGTTGAGAAGTCTGTAACGCACACCAATTCGCGGGGCGAACGCAGAATTGCTTTTCGCGGGATAGGTGGTGGTCGTCGGAGGAACGGCAGTGTTATCTATACGTGATCCGTTGTAGCTGCGCCACGCGTCCAAACGGGCGCTGGCTTCAATGCGAAGGGGCTCAATCGGTGCCAACACACCCTGTACGAAAGCGCCACCTACTTGCTGGGATCCACCGGAGTTTCGCGTGCCGGCAATTCCACCAGCAGCGTTGTAGACCAGCTCGTTCAGCTCACCAACCATGTGCCGGTAGTCGCCACCGATGGACAGCAACTGGAGCATTCCGATGCTGCGCGACCATTGTAAAGATCCACCGAGGTCGTGACTTGGAATGTGCTGCGCTACATTCGGCCGCTCGGCGGTGCGAGTCGCGTTAACGACGGAAGAGTGGCTGTCGTAGTTCTGCCGCTGCCCGAAAGCGCGGGCTTCTACCGACCCTCCGAGAAGGCCGCCGAAATTGCCGCCGAATACACCGCTCACGATACGTCTGCGATTGGGCTCCGTGAGAGGTGTACCGAGACTGCGGTCGTCGTCAAAGTAATTTCCGCTGGCGAACAAACTGCCGATCGTTGCGAGCGTGTATTCGGCCCGACCGTTGACGTTGCGTCGGGTGACGGAACTAGCCTGGTCGATGGTACCGCGCTGGCTGGAACGGAGAACGGTGTAGCCGCCACCGGTACCGTAATCGGCGCTCAGTGATGCGCCGAGTGGTCCGCGCAGATCACTTCCGTATAGTGAGAAGTCTCCCGCTCCCCTGCTGCCTCCGCTCGCCATCAGGCTATAGGCGCGTTTGAAGATCGGTTGGGTGAACAGAGAGATCACTCCGCCCATTGCATAATTGCCGTAAAGACTCGAGCCTCCACCTTCCAGAACTTCAGCGCGATCGAGTTGGAAGCGCGGAGCGCGATTCCATTGAATCCACTCGCCCCATGGGTCGTTGAGCGGAACGTTGTCGAGCATGACAAGGGTTCGACCTTCGTCGGAACCGCGTATCGATACGATTTCTTCAGGGCCCGAGACGGTACTCGATGTCCGGGGAAGCTCGACACCAGGCATCTCGCGAAGAAGATCGTCGGTCGTACGAGCCGGGTTGGTACGAATCTGTTCGCGGGACATCACGTTCACCGTCGCCGCGACTTCGCGGGGCGATTGCGGGGAACGCGAGGCGCTGACTATAACGTCAGAGAGCAATACTGAAGCGGGCTTGAGTGCAAAATCTACGGTTGCCTCGGTCGACTGCGTCAAATGAACGAGCTGACTGGCCGGTTGTTGACCGAGAAAAGTAGCGGTGATTGTGTAATTCCGTCTCGCGAGGCCCTCGATCCGATATTGTCCGCGCTCGTCGGTGACAGCACCGCGCGCAGACCCGCTGATGGAGATGCGCGCTCCGGAAAGCGGCCGGCCGCTCTCGGCGTCAGAGACGATGCCAGTTACCTCACCAGTACCCTGGGCGAATGTTGAAGCGGGATAAACAAGAGCCAAGCAAAGGAGCAGTGTGAAAACTCTGACGTGTACGAGCAGCATTCGCTTAGGGAAGTAGTCCAGGAAGACAGCGTGGGGTCGAATGAAAAAGTTGCCGCGGTGCTCGTGCTCGCGGTTTTCGTCTAGATCAGCCGGCGGCCTTACGTTTTTTCTTCGCGGGTTCTTCCGATTCGAGCGGAATCCAGCGCTCGGCCCAGGCCCCGAGCTCGCACAAGGAGGCTTGCAGAGTTCTGCCCTTCTCGGTGAGCTCGTATTCGACGCGCACGGGACTGTCGGGAACCACTCTTCGAGTTAAGAGCTCCTCAGACTCCAGCGAGCGGAGTCTCTCCGACAGCATTCGGTCGGTGATGTCTGGAATCGCGGCTTTGATGAGCGCGTATCGCGTGCTTCCCTGGAGGAGGGTCTGGATGATCGCACCAGTCCATCGTCCGCCAATGAGCTCGACAGCTCGATGAAATCGAGAGCAAACCGGGTGAGGTGAATCGTTTCGGGGCATCGCTAAAATCTGGGGAATAAGCCGCTTGACACAAGCTACTTACTAAAGTATACTAGCATATTAATAGTAAGTCCAGTCCTAATTGCTGGTGGCAGTGATTGGTTGGCAGACACTTCAGACAAAGAACGCCGAGGAATCAAATGACCGCATCCGCAACAGTGGCTCCGACAGCAGGAGCCAGAACCGCATGGAAGCTCGATCCCACGCACACTCTGGTCGAGTTTTCCGCAAAGCATCTGATGATTACGACCGTAAAGGGCAGGATTACGGATGTTACAGGAACCATCTACACCGACGAGAAGGATCCAAAGAAATCCTCCGTCGAAGCGACGCTCAAGGCAGCCAGTCTCGACACGCGCACGGATCAGCGCGATCAGCATCTTCGCTCAGCTGATTTCCTCAATGCAGAGGTATACCCGGAGATCACGTTCCGCAGCACGCGCATCGAGGGCGACAAGGAAAACTTCAAGCTTACGGGTGATTTGACGATTCGAGACGTGACCAAGCCTGTAACGCTCGACATCGTCTTCGAGGGCAAGCAGAAGGATCCATGGGGTGGGGAGCGCGTCGGTTTCAGTGGTACTGGAAAGATCGACCGCCGCGAGTTCGGGCTTACCTGGAACCAAGCGCTGGAGACCGGTGGGGTAGTGGTGGGAAACGAGATCAAAATCAGCCTCGAGGTTGAGGCGGTTAAGGTCGTATAACCCGCAGCGTTACATAAGAAACTACCAAGCGGGTGCGTCAGTACGCACCCGCTTTGCACATCTGCCTCCGTCGGGGCTCGAAGGCGCTAGCTTAGGTCTTGTGAGACTCCTCGAAACTTTCCTCCGTCAGGGCGCGGCTTTGATCGCTGTGGGTGGCCTGTCGGCCGCATCGCCTTGGATTAAACAAGTATCTAACTACATCAGCTCTTTTGATGTAATCGTGGTAGCGCACCAGGACGACTGGCAAGTGTTCATGGGCGATGTGATATCCCAGAGGCTTCACTCCGCTAAGCACGTGACGTTCGTGTATCTGACCGCCGGGGATGATGGACGTGATTCGGTCTATTGGGAGACACGGGAGCGCGCAGCTCTGCAATCGGTTCGTGTGGCGGATGGGATCCCCGCTCCTGACTCGGTTAACTGCTCAACGGTCCAGGTCCGCGCTCACCCCATAAAGAGATGCAGGGTTGGGAATACCGATTCCTATTTCTTCCGGCTCCCCGATGGGAATCGAAACGGGAAAGGGTTTGCGCGATACGGTTATCAGAGCCTCCGAAAATTGCAGGCGAGGCCCAACTCCGAGATCAGCTCGATCGATGGGAGCACTACCTACCATGGGTGGATCGATCTGGAGGAGACAGTCCGCGCGCTCGTCGAGCGCGATTCCAGCGCAGCCACCGTGCATACCACCGATCCCAATATTGCGCGCAATCCTCACGATCATTTTGACCATCGGATGGCAGGTCTCCTGATCGCGGACTTACGCAAGCAGAAGGATTTCGGGGCCCTGTACTACGTTGGTTACGCGTTAGCCACACGTGCGGCGAATCGTTCCAGCGATCAGACACGGGCGAAGACCACTCTCTTCCTCGCCTACGACCGGGAGATGATGGCCGCCAACAAGAAATGGAGCGCCTACCAGGAACACCGCGCATTCTACGCGGAGTGCATGCAGCGGACTTATTACACTCGACGTTGAGGTCAGAAGCGCACATGCGCTCGCCCGTTCCGGGTATACGCTGACGGCCCGGATCGCGGCGCTTGCCAAAGTTTTCTCGCGTGCTCGGTGTCCGGATCCTACCTTAGCTGCTCTTCACCGTTACGGGAGTGTTAATGCGTCGAGCTCTGGTCATCGCGGTCATTCTCTGTGCTTTGGCGCATCAGGCGGAAGCTCAGTGTAGAGTCAGCTCAAGCAGCAATGAAGGAAAACTCCTGGCGTTCTACACGGCCCCGATCGTGTTTTCGATGGCCACTGCGCCTGAGGTCATGAGGCCAGCCAGCATCCGGCTCGGCGCGGAAGGGGAGTACATACCGAAACCGAACCCCGCTCTCGAGCGCACCGGCGCATGCTTTACGCAGAAGAGCGAGCACACCTCCCTCTCGCCAGTCTTTGGGAGGCCCCGAATAACAGTGGGAGGTCCTTTTGGATTTGCACTCGAAGCAGCTTACCTCCCCCCGGTGACAATCGCCAAGGCAACGCCTAATCTTTTCAGCTTTGCCGTGTCTCAGGCGCACCATTTCGTGGTTGGCCCAGTCTCGACGGGAACGACATTGATGCTGCGCCTGCACGGCACGTTCGGAAACGTGAAAGGCCCGATCACCTGTCCCAGATCGTCTCTCCAGCAATCGACTCCCTCAAGCCCTTGTTACGGAACGGCTCCATCCAAGGACACTTTCCATCCGGACATGTTCGGGGGTGAAATTGCGGCCGGATTCGCTCCGGGCTCAGGCGTCGTCTCATTCTACGGCGGCGCAGGCGCGAACAGAATCGATCCGCATTTCCAGGTCGGATTCACCGATGCAAATGGCAACGTCGACAATACGCAGGTGGTGCTCGCATCGCCCCTCGTTCGCGCGACGATTTTCGGGGGCGTGACCGCAATCGTTCGCGAGATATTCGATGTTGGCGCGCAGATCTATTCGGTGCCCTCTGACGCGACCCTCTTCCGGCTGATGGGTGGCCTTCGCTTCCGCTAGCGGACGAGATTCAGATGGAAACCACTTCGTGGTCGGCACGCTTTCTGTACGACTCTCGCATGTACATCATGCGAGGGAGTGATGAAGGCCAATTGGAAGCACCAGAAAGACGCGATTACCACAGATCAGAAGTTTCGAACCGACGATGAGCACTTACACGAGCTGGACAAACGGCATCTAAAGGAGAGTAAAGAGGGACCGGGCCTCATTCCAAAGAGCGGAAAGAAAAAGCGGGTCAAGAGCGGCGAATGAGCCCGCTAATCCGGCTCCAACATTTTTCCGAACGTGTCAGGATCCGCGTGGAGCGTGAATGACGTGACGCCATAGTGCTCCGGGCGACTACCTCTTCGCGCGCAAGAATCAGAACAGTACGCACTACGGTCAGTCAAAGAAGAGTCGCCACTACCCGGCAACTTGCGGACCGGGGCGATTCTCTAGCGCGTAGCTGGTAACCCCTAGATATTCTAGGAACAAATGTCCACGCCCTACGCGTCCAGTCGGAGGGTGGAGAAAAACTATTGCTCCGGCGCCAGTGAGCTCACTTTCGGAAAACACAATGAAGGAGTTGCGGACGGCGCTCATAGAGCAGCTCAAACGACCGGAGGGTCCGACGAAGGAACTCGCGGCCCTTCTCCGCAAAGTCGCGCGCGAGGCTCATGATCAGGGCATCAGGCCCGAAGAGCTCATAGTTATCTTCAAGCGGCTGTGGAACTCGCTCGCCGAATCATTGCGTCCACAGAATGCCGATCAATACGAGCGTGTCCGTCAGCGCCTGGTGACGCTCTGTATTCAAGCCTACTACGCCGAATAGGGAACGGGGATATTTTGCGGGCGGGCTCCACTTGAGAGCGGCACATCTTTGGCGTTGAGTAGGTGACGTGGCAACAGCAATCCCGCCCAAAAGTCCTGCAACAATTCTGAGTCGTCTATTCAGCCGCTCACGCGATGGAGCCGGTGAAGAACTCGTCGGGCCGATTCGTGGTGAAGTGCTGGGCGCTGAGCGACTTGGGGAACGCGCGCGCGCGGTGGCGCGCGGGCATCACCTGCTTCCCGCGCAGAAGCAACGCGGTTCTGGTCCGCTGCTGCTACGCCTCGACGACACGAAAGCGGTTCTCGATCGAATCTACCAGGAGCTGAATCAGGGAGCAGAGCGTGGGCTCGACATCAGCCCGGCCGGCGATTGGCTGCTGGACAATTTCTACATCGTCCAGGAGCACATTCGCGAGATCCGGACAAATCTTCCTAAGGGCTACTACGAGGAGTTGCCCAAGCTCTCGACGGGCTCGCTCGCCGGATATCCGCGGGCGTATGAAGTAGCCATCGAACTCATCGCGCACTCCGAGGGTCACCTGGACCTCGACAACATCACGTTGTTCGTGCGCGAATATCAAACGGTAACGTCGCTCCGAATGGGCGAGCTGTGGGCGATACCCACGATGCTCCGGCTCGGTCTCGTCGAGAACATCCGGCGAATGGCCCTGCGAGTCGCGGCGCGTCTCAAGGAAGTCGAATCCGCGGACAGAGCTGCCACTGTACTGCGGGAAGCGAGCGACGAATCCGCGCAAGCACTGGCGACGGCGCTTGCCGCGTTCGTGGATGAACATCCTCCTTTCACGCCGACGTGGGTCGCGCGGTTCCTCCAACAGGTCCGCTCATATCAGACGAATTTCACACCGCTGATCTGGCTGGAGCAGTGGATTGCGGAAGATGGCCCCAGCGCGGAAGAAGCGGCGACGCGGTCGAATCGACGGGTGGCCCTCACCCAGGTAACGGTAGCCAACAGCATCACGAGTCTTCGCACGATTTCGCGTCTCGACTGGAAGGACTTCGTCGAATCGCAGAGTGCCACCGAGAAGCTGCTGCGTCAGGACCCGAGTGGTCACTATCCCTCGATGACGTTTGGAACGCGGGACCACTATCGCCACATCGTCGAGCACGTTGCCAAGCGCGTGAAGCGGCCCGAGGAGGAGATCGCGAGCGAAGTCCTGTCGCTGGCGAAGCTCGCCGACCTCAACGATGCGCGTCGTGCGCACGTCGGCTATTTCCTGGTGGAGCAGGGGCGGAAGACTCTCGAGGAGAAGGTCGGGTACACTCCGCCGGCCGGAGAGTGGCTCTATCGCTGGACGCAGCGACACCCGAACACGCTCTACTTCGGTGGGATAACGCTGTTCACGTCGCTCGCGCTGGGGGCGATTCTCGAACTCGTCGAAAGCGCACCCGCGAGCGTAAGACTGCTGATCGTTCTCGTCGCTCTCATACCCGCGAGCGAGGTGGGGATCAGTGTCATCAACCAGCTCATAACCCTGTTGATGCCCCCGAGACTCCTTCCGAAGCTCGAGCTTCGAGAAGAGGGAATTCCCGAGGAGTACATGACTGCCGTCGTGGTTCCGACACTTCTTGGCAGCGTTCATGGCGTAGAGGAAGCGCTGGAGCACATCGAAGTGCAGTACCTCGCCAACCGCGACGAGAACCTGCAGTTCGCGATACTCAGCGACTTTACCGACGCGCCAACAGAACATCGACCGGACGACGAAGAGATTCTTGCCGCCGCCGCTTCCGGGATCCGCTCTCTGAACGCGAAATACAGGAACGGGGGCGCTGATGTGTTCTTCCTGTTCCATCGGCCACGCTTGTGGAATCCTAAGCAGAACGTATGGATGGGTTGGGAGCGCAAGCGCGGAAAGCTCTCGCAGTTCAACAAGTTTCTCCGGGGCGGGGCGCAGGATGCGTTCACTACGATCGTCGGCGACACGAGCCGGCTGAATTTCGTCCGCTATGTAGTCACTCTCGACTCCGACACCGTGCTGCCGCGCGATGCGGCGCAACTTCTGGTCGGCAGCATCGCGCATCCTCTCAATCGGGCGCATTATGATCCGGTCGTGGGGCGGGTCGTGGAAGGCTATGGAATCATCCAGCCCCGGGTTGGCGTGTCACTCACGAGCGCGCACCGTTCGTTCTTCGCCGCAATTCACTCGGGGCATCCAGGTGTCGATCCCTACACCACGGCCGTTTCCGATGTGTATCAGGATCTGTTCGGCGAAGGGAGCTTCACCGGAAAAGGGATATACGATGTCGATGCGTTCGAGAGTGCCACTCACGGAAGATTTCCGGAAAACACGCTCCTCAGCCACGACCTGATCGAGGGCACTTACGCACGCGCCGGTCTGGCTACCGATATCGAGGTGTACGACGACTATCCCGCGCGTTACCTCACGTTCACGCGCCGCAAGCACCGCTGGATCCGCGGTGACTGGCAACTGGTGGGGTGGTTAACGGGGACTGTCCCAGGTCCGGATGGCCCCGTGCCGAACAGGTTGTCGGCAATCTCCCGATGGAAAATCTTCGACAACCTGCGCCGCAGCCTCGTCGAGATCGCGCAGCTCGCGATGCTCATCACCGGCTGGTTCCTCCTTCGCGGCTCGGTCATTCGCTGGACAGCGCTGGTACTCGTCGCCATCGCCTTCCCTTGGCTCTTCTCGCTCACGATCTCGCTGTTGCGACCACCACGCGATCAATCGTGGCTCGCGTACTATCTCGCCGTAGGACGCGACGCGATAACGAACACGCAGCAGTTCCTGCTGGCGGTGGTCTTCCTTCCTCACCAGGCGGTCGTATCAGCCGATGCGATCGGCCGAACACTTTACCGGCTGTTCATCAGCAACCGGAAGCTGCTCGAGTGGCAAACCGCCTCGCAGGTCGAGCGGTCGATGGGAATGGGGTCGCAGCTCGAGATCTGGCGGAAGATGTGGCCGGTGATCGCGCTGTGTCTCGCTCTTGGAGCAGACATCGGAATTCAGGTAACCCTGGGAAGAGCTGCAAGTCCCGATGATCGGTTCATTTTCATCATGGGAACGCTCCCGCTGGTGCTGGCGTGGTTCGCGAGTCCGAGCATCGCGTCGGCGCTGAGCAGACCGGCGATTCTGGGCGAGGTTCACCTAACGGAAGCCGAGCGTCTGGCATCGCTGCGATACGCGAAGCTGCACTGGACGTACTTCGAGAAGTTCGTGACCGAAGAGACATACTGGCTCGCTCCTGACAACTTCCAGGAAGATCCGGAGCCCGTGCTGGCTCTTCGCACGTCTCCCACCAACATCGGCCTGCAGCTCCTGTCCACAGTCAGCGCGGCGGATCTCGGCTTCATCACGCGCGCAGACATGATCGATCGGGTCGAGAAAGTGTTCCGGTCGCTGGAGAGAATGCGAAGGTTCCACGGACACTTCTTCAACTGGTACGACCTGAACGAGCTACGCGTCCTCGAGCCCGCGTACGTATCGACGGTCGACAGCGGAAATCTGGCCGGGCACCTCATCGCCTTGAAACAGGCGTGCTACGAAATGCTGAAGGATCCGTCGTGCCCGGAGCCGGATGGCAAGCGGCTCAAGGCGATCGCCGAGCGCGCGCATGCTTACGCGGTCGAAATGGATTTCCGTTTCCTGTACGACGACAAGCGAAAGCTGTTCACGATCGGCTATCACATCGGCAGCAATACGGTCGACAACTCGTACTACGACCTTCTCGCATCGGAGTCACGACTGGCGTCCTTCATTGCCGTCGCGAAGGACGATGTGTCGGTCGATCACTGGTTCAGGCTGGGCCGATCACTTACGGCCGCGGCCGGAACAAGGACACTGCTCTCCTGGAGCGGGAGCATGTTCGAGTATCTAATGCCGGCGCTGGTGATGCAGACGTTCCCGTTCACACTGCTCGATCAAACGCACAAGGGCTGTGTCAAACGACAGATCGCCTATGGCGTGGAGCGCGGAGTACCGTGGGGTGTGTCGGAGTCCGCGTATGCAGTCCGCGACAGGTCGCACACCTATCAGTATCGCGGTTTTGGAGTGCCGGATCTCGCGCTCAAGCGTGGTCTCAGCAAGGAGCTGGTAGTAGC
>JALYZH010000059.1 GCA_030948945.1 Gemmatimonadota bacterium
GACCGCGGACAGCGCGTCGTCGAGCAGCACGATGCTTGGCTTTCTGGCCAGCGCGCGAGCGAGTGAAGCGCGTTGCTTCTGCCCGCCCGACAGATTGATTCCCCGCTCGCCGAGAATCGTTTCGTACTTGCCTGGGAATTCCTCGATCGTCTCGTCGAGCTGCGCAACTCCCGCTGACCATTCGGCCGACTCTGCGTCGTGGGTACCGTAAGAGAGATTCGCCCCGATGGTATCGCTGAAAAGCAGGCTCTCCTGAGGAACGAAGCCTATCTCGCGCCGCAGCTCGTCGGGCGGAATGCGGCGCGTCGGCACACCATCGATCAGTATCTCGCCTTCCTGTGGGTCGTACATGCGCGGAATGAGATCGATGAGCGCGCTTTTCCCGCTGCCGGTGGCGCCGACCACGCCGAGCGTCGCGCCGGCGGGAACTGTGAAGCTGACGTTGCGAAGCACCCAGCGCGGTTGGCCGGGCGTGTCCGACGGATAATGAAATCCTACGTTTCTGAATTCGATCGTCCTGCCGGAGTCGTTTGGCGGGAGATGCTGGACCGGTTGCTCACCGCCGATCTGCGAGCGCACGTCGAGGATCTCCGCCAGGCGTCCCATCGATGCGTCGCCGCGCTGGAACAGGTTCACCACCCAGCCGAGAGCGATCATCGGCCAGGTGAGCATCGTGAGGTACATCCCGAACGCGACGAACGATCCGACGGAAATGGTGCCTCGAATCGTGAGCGCGCCACCGACGCCCAGCACGATCACCGCGCCGAGTCCCCCGAAGAAGGCGAACAGGGGGTTGAGTGTTCCCCACAGACGCACCAGCGACATGTTCAGTGCTAAGTATTGTTCGTTTACCGCGCCGAATCGGGCGATCTCCGCCGTCTCCTGCCTGTATGCGCGAACGATGCGAGCTCCGCTCAGGTTTTCCTGTGCTCGCGTCGTCAGAGTCGAAAAATGCTCCTGGACGGCCTCGAAGCGATCATGGATTGCTTTTCCCATCCGGATCGTGAGCACCGGGAGAAGCAGCATTGGAACGAGCGCAAGCAGCGTGAGCCTGACGTCGATGCGCAGCATGAAGAAAAGCGCGAACAGGCCTCCTGTGATCGTATTTGCGAGATACATGACCGCCGGCCCCACCGCCATGCGCACCGCGCCGAGGTCGTTCGTGAGCCGCGCCATGATGTCGCCGGTGCGCGTCTGTGCAAAGTAGGCCGTGTCGAGCGTCTCCAGGTGTGCGAAGAGATCATTGCGCAGGTCGTATTCGATCCAGCGGCTGACGCCGTTCATCAGCTCGCGCATTCCGTATCTGAGGGCGCCACCGACGATTGCCGCGAGCACGATGAGACCACTCACCTTCCAGACGGCGCTCAGAGGAGCGTTTGCGGTGATCGCGTCGATGGCTCTGCGCAAAAGCCAAGGGATAACACTGGTGATTGCCGATGACGCGACAACTATCAGCAGCCCTATGGTGAAGGGCATCAAGTACGGTTTGTAATATGGCGCAGCTACACTGAGATTCTTCATATTTGGTATGTGGATTGCACCACGCACTTACTCATGAGCTTGGGCACACCCAGGCGCTCGTCACACGATGGAGGAGGCTTAATGGTCCAATATATTCCCCGGTTGAATGCGTCGCTCGCGCTCGCGATCACGCTTCTCGCTGGTGCGTGCTCGGTAAAGAAGGACAACACCGCCGCCGCAGACTCTGCTCTCAATAAGGACATCCAACTCGCAAACCGCGACACCGCCGCGCAGCCGACACTTGCCGACGTTCCCGCGGGCACAGCGACGAACCGGGCGCCAACTACCACTGCGCCGCGCACGACGACAACGAGAACCACGACCACGACCCGCACGCCGACGACCACGACTCGCAAGCCAACGACTTCGGTCACTTCGAGCGGAAATACGGTAACGCGTACTCCGGCCGGAACGGCCGCAACGCGCGTTGGAACGATCGCCGCCGGCTCGACGCTCAATCTTTCGTCGGCGTCAAAGATCTGCACCAACACCAACAAGGTCGGTGATCACTTCGCCGCCACGGTGACTGACGCGATCACAGGCTCAAACGGGGCGGTTATTCCCGCTGGCGCAACGGCCGACGTCGAAGTCACCGAGTTGAAGCGCAGCGAGAATGCGAACGACAATGTCGTGATGGGCTTCCGGGTGAGTTCGGTGAGGTTTGGTGGACACACCTATCCGGTGAGCGCGACGACGAGCTACGCGCAGGTGAGCAAGGTGAAGAATCAGCCGAAGAGCAAGGACATACAGAAGGTCGTCGGTGGCGCTGCAATCGGTGCGATCGCCGGCCAGATCCTTGGCAGGAGCACAAAGGCCACGGTGATCGGTGCCGCGGTTGGAGGCGCAGCTGGAGCTGGCGCTGCTGCTGCCACGGCCAACTACGAAGGCTGCGTTAACTCAGGCGGACGCATCACCGCCACGCTCAACTCGGCGACTCAGGTCAACATCTAAGCGCAATTCTGGCGGTCACGAACTAAGTCCGGCGCGAGTCCTTCGCGCCGGACTTTTTTTGCTGCGCGCAGGTTTGATGTAGTGCGCGTTTTGGTCCATCGCACGCGGGTCGGCGACGGGTGTCCTCTGCGGCCGCTCGTCCTCGCGCACGGCTTCGCCGTACGGCTGCCGGCTTCGCTCGGGCAGGTTCGTGTCACCCAGTTGGGGCGGATGGTGACCCGCTCACGCCGCGCACAGGCCCTGCGCGGTGATGGTACGCCCTCGCGGCGCAGGGCAACACGCGCAGTTCTGAAAACCAGTGGGAAGGAGGGTGGGAGTGTCCGCGCAGGCGACGTGCTCGCGTAGCAAGAAACCGGCTGGGTGCCCGCGAGCGAGCGCAAGCCGCTCGTGGGTTGACGGGCTCGATGCGTGTAAGCGAGCCAGTCGCTCGAAGAGGACATCCCCATCCGACTGACCCGCGACGAAACTACAAAAGCGCAGCCCGGCCGAAAGCGCCACGCAAGAGATGCAACGGCTAGAAGAAATCCTCGAGCCAGGTCTTGAGCCGCTTAGTAAACCTGTCGACGCCGACTCCGGCGAGCGCGCGATGCTTGCTGGTCGGGGAGAAGCCAGCGGCAGCGCGGTGAGCGCCGTACATCGCCAGGCCAACGACTGTGGCAAAGCGCGGAGCATCCACCGAATCGCTCAGACCGCCGATGTTTTCCTCTGGAGAACCGATCCTCACGCCTGTCCCGAATACATCGGCCGCGAGCTCGGCGACTCCCTGCATCGCTGCCGCGCCGCCCGTGATCACCACGCCGCCATTCAACCGGCTCGCATAGCCGGCCCTCTGGATCTCGTTCAACACCAGATTGAAGATCTCGTCCATCCGCTGGTGGATGATGTGCGCGAGAACTTCCCTCGGAATGTGCCGCTCTCCCTGCGCGACGGTGCTCGGGAGCTCAATGTTGTCGTGCGGATCGACTAGCGACTCGTACGCGCAGCCGTATCGCTCCTTCAATCGCTCGGCATCGCCTTGCGTGACGCCGAGCCCCTGCACGATATCGCTGGTGACGTTGTTGCCACCGAAGTTCACGGTGCCGAGATGCCGGATTTTTCCCTCGTGAAAGACAGCGATATCTGTCGTTCCCGCGCCCATCTCGACGAGGGCTACACCGAGCTCCTTCTCGTCTTCGGTGAGAACACTCAGCGCGCTCGCGAGTGGCTCGAGCACCAGCTCCCGCACGCGATAGCCCGCTCTTTCCACGGATTTGCGAAGGTTCATCGCAGGTGAGGCGCCGATGGTCACGAGATACATCTCAGTCTCGAGCCGCGTGCCGATCATGCCGATCGGATCACGAATCCCCTGATTCTTGTCGACGGAATACTCCTGCGGTATCGCGTGAAGAAGCTCACGGTCCTGCGGAATGGGCTGCGCGCGAGCGACTTCATTGGCGCGGTCGACGTCCGCTTTCGATATCTCGTCGCCATTCACCGCGACGATTCCCTTGCTGATCATCGCCCGCACGTGCTCTCCGGCGATTCCGGCATAGAGCGTGTCGACCTTGATTCCAGCCATTCTTTCCGCATCCTCGATCGCTTTCTTGATCGAGCGCGTGGTCTCCTCGATGTCCGATACAACCCCGCGACGCAACCCGGTGGTGCGCGCCTGTCCCACGCCCATGATCTTGAGCGTAGGCGTGCGCTTCCGGTCGCCTACTGACTCGGCAATCACGACGGTTGTCTTGGCGGAACCGATGTCCAGACCAGTGATGATGCGTTCCGGATTCATTGCAGCCTTGCGATCACTTGATCGCGATAACGTAAATCGAGCTCGCCAACGTGTAGCTGTCGGCGCGCGAGGTCATTCTCAACGGGAAAGATATCGGCCAGCCGCTCGACTGACAGTCCTAGTGGAATACGCACTCTCAGCGTTCCGGTGTGTGCTACCGCCGAGTCGTTCGGGGTGCGAAGCTTTTCCTTGTAGCTCCGAGAAAGTGTGAGCAGGATTTCGTCTCTCCCTTTTCGTCTCACCTCTTCGATGCGCGAGAACAGGCGCGGCTCGGTGTATCGAATCGCGCCAACGAGCTTAAGAAGAACGGGATCGATTGTCGCAACAATCGGCAGATCCAGAATTGTGCGGGCTGGATCGATCGGAAGCTCGTGTCCCACCGAGTCATACGGGACCAGGCCGCCTGCTCCCTGAATCAATGCAACGGGCTGATTCTCCTGAACCGTTACGACCAGAGTTCCCGGCACTTTACGAGTGATCGTCACGCCCGTGACCTGAGGATGATGGCGTACCCGTTCGCGCAACGGCTCGAGATCATCCCACAGCGACATCAAGGTGTCGACTTTGAGGCGCGACAGAACTTCGCTGGGTTGGAGGTATCGAACTCCTCGCACTTCCACCGAACGAACGCGGAAGAACGCCATCTGCCGCGCAGCCGCGCGAGCCCCCCATGCACCCGTCATGATAAGGGCCACGAGGAAAATCGCGCCGATGACCTTCCAGCCCGGCTTGTGGAGGCGTTCCGGGAATGTCACTTGGTGCGCGCCTCTAGCCGCTGTCTGAGCTCGGGGCCGGTGCGCGTTATATCGCCTGCGCCGATAGTGATGACCACATCACCGTCGCGGACGAAATCGGACAGCGCCGACGCGAGTGCGGATCGCGCGCCCTGCCACGTGACTGGGACCCCGACACGCGCCATCGCCGCCGCAACAAGGTCCGATGTAACGCCGGCAATCGGCTTCTCACGCGCGGGGTAGATCTCCGCCAGAAATACGCTGTCAGCCCTGGCTAGCGCCTCACCGAACGTGTCGGCGAAGTCACGCGTACGGGAGAAAAGGTGCGGCTGGAATGCAGCGACTATTCTCCGCCCCGGGTACGATGCTCGCGCCGCCTGCAGTGTCGCCGCGATCTCGGTCGGATGGTGGGCATAATCGTCGACGATCGTCACACCGGCGACATCGCAAAGACGTTGAAAGCGCCGTTCCACTCCACCGAACTGCAGCAACCCGTCACGCACCGCATCGAGACTGACGCCGAGAGCAAACCCAGAGCCGATTGCGGCGAGAGCATTCTGAACATTGTGATGTCCAGGGACGCGGAGTGCCACTTCACCCAGGGCGCGACCGTCGTACGACACCAGGAAATTCGTGGCGTGGCCCGTCGAGCGGATATCGCTGGCAACGAGGCGCGCGTTGGGTGAGGTGATTCCATAGCGAATCACTTCAGCGCTCGCTGGAAGATCGAGACTGCTCGCACCGGTGTCGTCGGCGCAAAGAACGACGACCGCCGCGTTGCGCACGAATCGGGAGAACGTCGACGTGATGTCTTCCAGGTCCCGATAGATGTCGAGATGGTCGGCTTCGACATTCGTGACGACCGCGATCGTCGGCGAGAGGGTGAGAAAGGAACGATCGTACTCGTCGGCCTCAACCACGAACAGATCGTCCGATTCGTAGTGAAGATTTCCTTTCCATTCAGCGACCCGCCCACCGGCGAGACCCGTCGGATGCAATCCGGCCGCGGTCAGCGCTGCAGTAGTCATGACCGTCGTCGTCGTTTTTCCGTGAGTGCCAGCGATGCCGACCAGCTTTCCGTGGGCAACTGCCTGCCCAAGCGCCTCCGCCCTGCGCGTTATCGGGATTCCCAGCTCCTTTGCGCGGACGATCTCAGGGTGATCCTTCGGCATCGCCGACGTAACGATCACTTCGCGCGCACCGTTGACGTGCTGGGGATCGTGCCCTGTGAGCACCTGAATTCCAATCTCCTCGAGATCGTCCGTAGCTCCTGGATTCGCATCGCACCCCGTCACCCGCACACCGCGACGCGCGAGAAGCTCCGCCAGCGCGCGCATGCCGGCGCCGGCAATTCCCACGAAGTGGACGGGGCGCGGATCGGAGTTATCGAGCGGGCTCATACTTCAATCTCTGCGTCCAGTCCGGCTCGCACGCCTCTCAAGCGCGAGACTGCCCGCGATTGATCAGTGTCAGGATGTGGCGGCCGATGTCGGCCGCCGCGGTGGGACGAGCGCGCTCGAGAGCCTTGGCGCGCATAGCGGCAAAGCGCGTCGGATCCGCGAGCAGCGACTCGATTGCGCTCGCCAGCGACTCAGTAGTCAGATCGCTCTGGCGAATCATTTCAGCTGCGCCCGCGGCCACGAGCGCCTTCGCGTTAGCAGTCTGGTGGTCGGCCGCTGCAGTGGGAAGCGGCACTACGATCGTCGGGATCCCCCAGGCACACAGCTCCGCTGTCGCCATTGCTCCGGCGCGGGAGAGTGCGAAGTCCGCCGCACGATACGCTTCCGATATTGGAGCGATATACGCTCTCACTTTCACGCGATCACTCTCGTAGCGCGCGAGCTTTTCGTGATTCGCCTTCCCTGTCGCCCAGATTATGAAAAGATCGCTGGGCAGGCCTCGGTCTATCCACGACGCGACGGCATCGTTCATCGCCTGGGATCCCTGGCTTCCCCCGTAAACGAGCAGCACCGAGCCGCCGTTCGGTGGGAATCCCCACTTCACGCGCGCCGGAGATTTCTCGAAAGCATCGGCGGGCGGTGGCTCGATCGGATTGCCGGAATCGTAGACTTCGGTCGTCTTCGATGGCCGCAGGTAGCGCCTTCCTTCGGGAAATCCGAGGTGCACCTGCGCGGCAAAACGACTGAAGAACCGCGCCGTGATGCCGGGATACGTGTTCTGCTCCTGCAGGACGATCGGTATGCGGTGGCTCGCGCCGTACCCCAGTGCCAGGCCCGCCGCGTAGCCGCCAGTCCCCACGATGCAGGCGGGTGGCTCGCTACGAACTTCTGCCGCGATGCCTCGCCAGGCGCTCATCGCGCCGCGAACGGTTTTCCAATTCTCCCACGGACGGGCTCGATACAGCGGATGGAGATCGAGCAGCTCGAACGCGAACCCGACCTGCGGCAGGACATCCCGCTCGATCCCGCGCGCCGCGCCGATAAAAAACGGCTCCACGCGCGCGTCGGCCTTGACGAGCGCGCGTGCAATAGCCAGTCCCGGGTACAGGTGTCCCCCGGTGCCGCCCCCCGCGAAGATCACCCTCATCTGGCGGGCAGCGCACGAAGAGGAAGTGGGTCCGTCGCCGCTTCGCCGAATACTCTTTCGCGCGAGCTGCCAATGTTGACGAGGATGCCCGTCATGAGGAGCGAGAGGACAAGATTCGAGCGACCGTAGGAGATGAAGGGTAGCGTCAGGCCAGTGGTGGGAAGCAATCCAGTTGCCACACCGATATGAAGATACGCTGTTAGGACGGTGGTCACGGTCAGCCCGACCGCAACCAGCTGCAGAAACGGCGTCCGCGCCTTGCGGGCAATTCTGAACCCCACCGCCGCGTATACCGCGAAGGCGAGAATCAGCAGCCCCAGTCCGACGAATCCCCACTCTTCGCCGATATGGCCGGCGATGAAATCGTCGTAGCCGAAGGGAAGAAATCCGTATTGCTGGCGTCCGCGACCGAAGCCGACTCCAAAGACGCGCCCGGATCCGACGGCGATCAATGACTGGCGAAGCTGGTAGCTCACCTCAGGTGGCGCCGCGCCCGGATCAAAGAAGGCGGACATGCGAAGGAGCACGTAGTTCAGTCGCTCGATCTTTACGTAAAGGAGCGGGATGAGGAGCATGCTCAGCGCAACGAAGTGGCCGATGCGAACGCCGCCAGCGAACAGCACGATCCCCATGACGAGCGTGAACATCATCGCCGCCGACAGATCCGGCTCGAGCATCACGAGGATATCGAGTGCCCCGATTACGACGAGAAAGGGAAACAGGCCCTTGGTGAGCCGCCGCATCACCGGTCCCTTTTTCACCACGAGCATCGCTGTCCAGAGAATCACCGCGAGCTTGGCCAGCTCGGACGGTTGTAGCGAAGCCCCCAGCAGGTACCGGCGGGAGCCATGAATTCGCGGAGCAATCTTCGCTGTGAAGGGGAGGATCACGATGAGCAACAGAACGAGCGAGAGAATCATCACGGGCCACGCCCAACGTTCCCACACTTCGGCGTCCATCTTGGCGGCGATGGCAAACATGACGGCCCCGACGGCCAATCCCATCAGCTGGCGCAGTAGCAGATAGGCGTGACCGTAGCCAGCCTGCATTTCGACGATTGCGCTGGCGCTGTATACGGTGGCGACACCAAACGCGAGCAGGACCCCGGTGAGAATTACCAGGATCCGGGCCTCGACTCCCATATTCCAGCGATGTGTGATTCCGACCGACGCTTCCATTACGCTTCCTTGGCGGCGAGCGCACGAAAGCGCTCGCCTCTTTCCTCGTAGTTCGAAAACATGTCGTAGCTCGAACAGGCGGGTGACAGCAGCACCGCCTCTCCGGCGTTCGCGGCTGCCCTGGCAGCCCGCATCACCTCGTCGAAATCCGATCCGAGCCGCACCACATCGACGACGGGACGCAGGTCAGTCGCGATTATTGGCGCGGCTTCTCCGAACGCGATCACCCTCTTCACTTTCTTCCGCACGCCCTCCGCGAGCGGCGTGTACGCCTCTCCCTTGTGCCGGCCTCCCAGCAGAAGGACGGTTGGACGCTCCATACCGTCAATTGCCACGGCGGCAGAGCTGACATTGGTTGCCTTCGAATCGTTGATCCACTGTACTCCAGCGAACTCGCCGACGAGCTCGAGCCGATGCGGCAGCGAGCGAAAGGTGCGAAGCGCTGCCGCTATTCCCTTCCGCGCATTCGGAGTCTGGTGAGACCGGTCGGCCGCCATCACCGCGAGCGACGCCGCGAGCGCGTTTGCGACGTTGTGCGATCCAAGAAGTGGAAGGTCCTTCCGCTGCAGCAGTGGTGCGCCAAAAACAACGAGCTGGTTGCGCGCCGAGTCGAAATAGCCAGGCGCCTCATCGACGAGCGAAAAGGGGTACTTATGTCCTGCCACGTCGCTAATCATTCGGGTCACAGCGTCGTCGTCGCCATTCACTACCCACACCGAATCTCCGTTCGCGTTTACGAAGAGGCGCGCCTTGTCCGAGTAATACTCTTCCACCGTCGAGTAACGGTCGAGATGGTCGGGGCTGAGATTCGTGAGAACTCCGACATCCGGCTTCAGGCTCGGCGTGTCGTGCAGCTGAAAGGAGGACATCTCGAGCGAGATCCACTTCGGCTG
>JALYZH010000078.1 GCA_030948945.1 Gemmatimonadota bacterium
GCGGCAAAGAGCGCGTAGGATGCAAGCCGCCGGAGGCGGTCAGTACCTTTCATGCGAGGGGAATCCTGTTCTCGTCGTTTGGAGGCGCCTCACCTTCGCCTGGTGAAACGCTGTGCGGAGTAGTCAGACTGAAGCACGTACAAACTAACCTTCGACGGTTGGTTGTGGGAGGGCAAGAACCGCCCCGCTTCACGCTCTGCGCGCGAACCTTTCGACTGACTCTTTAAATTATTCCGCTCGTCGCGGCGCAGTCATCGCCGCGGGGTTCAGCAAACGGTCGAGCTGATCGCGAGTCATCAAGCCGCGCTCGCACACGAGCTCGTACACTCCGCGCCCGCTCTCGAGGATCGTGTGCGCGAACGCATTGAATTCCTGGCCGAGCGTCATGGGCACTGCGTCCTGAAGTTCGCGAGCGCGGCCGCCTCCTTCACCGTCGCGAGGGCAGCAACGAGCGTGGGAAACTCGCGCAGCTCGATTCCACTGATGCAGAAATTCTCGATCGCGCGCAGCGTCTGGATCCCGTACAGTGCCTCGGCTGGCACATCGCGCTCGCCGAGGAGATCGTGCTCGCGGCGAGTGGGGCCGGCAAGATCGACGCGTGGTGCATCCGCTGCCGCGAGACGCAGCTTCCTCAATCTGGACGGGTGAGAGGATTTCATGCGTAGCGGGAAGCTATACCGGCTTCATACCTTATTGAAGCCACCCGTCCGGCCGGTCGAGCGGACGCCGACGCTCCCTTCTCACCCGACCAATATGTCGCGCCGTCCTTTTCACCTGGCCGCATGCGCCGGCCTCCTGTCTTCGTCTTTTCTTCCCGTTGCTGGTCACGCACAGACAGCAGTATCCGCGCCCACTTTCGCGCTGGTGATCCACGGCGGCGCCGGCACCATTCTCCGGCAGAACATGACGCCGGTGATGGAAAAGGCGTATATCGACACTCTGACGATCGCGCTTCGCACCGGGTATCAGATTCTCTCGCGCGGGGGCAGCAGTCTCGATGCGGTTGAAGCGACGATCAGGGTGATGGAGGACTCGCCGCTCTTCAATGCGGGAAAGGGCGCTGTGTTCACGGCCAATGGCGTCAACGAGCTCGATGCATCGATAATGGACGGCAGAACCCTGGGCGCCGGAGCGGTGGCGGCGGTCGAACACGTCAGAAATCCCATTTCACTCGCACGACTGGTGATGGAGAAGTCGCCGCACGTGATGATGGTCGGCGCGGGAGCCGAAGAGTTTGCCAAGTCACAAGGGATGAAGCTCGTCCCCCCGTATTATTTCTGGACCGAGCGACGCTGGAAAGCGTACGAGGCGGAGAGAGCGCGAGGGGACAGCGGCAAGACCGGATGGATTGCGGGCGAGGAACGGAAGTTCGGAACCGTTGGCGCGGTTGCGCTCGACAGGGCGGGGAATCTTGCCGCCGGGACATCGACCGGTGGCACGAGCATGAAGCGCTATGGCCGTGTGGGTGACTCGCCGATTATCGGCGTCGGCACCTACGCCAACAACCTGAGCTGTGCGGTTTCGGGAACCGGAGATGGAGAGTTTTTCATCCGCAACAACGTCGCAGCCGACATTTGCGCGCGGGTTCGTTATGCGGGTGCCTCGCTGCAGCAGGCGGCGGACGATGTCGTCATGAAGGAGCTCGTCGCCCAGCACGGTGAAGGCGGAGTGATCGCAATGGATCGGAAGGGAAACATCGCGACGCCCTTCAATTCAGCCGGCATGTATCGCGGGTGGGTGACGAGCGACGGCAAGATCACGGTGAAGATCTACAAGGACTAACGGAGGCTCAGTTGTGCCGAGCGACCTCAGATGGCAGGGGTCAGCTGCCGCCGAGCTTGAAGGTGCTCACGAGCTGAGAGATACGGGTCGAGGCCTCGGTGAGCGCGTTCGCTGCCGCGGCGATCTCGCCGATGTTCTTGCTCTGTTCCTCATTCGACACCGCGACGTGTTGAATCGCGCGCGAGAAGGCAGTTGTTCCCTGCGAGAGACTCGAGAGCCGCTGGGTCATGCCGGTTATCAGCTCACCGGACTCACGCACCGAGCTCGCCATCCTTCCGCTCAGGTCCTCTCCCTCGATCGTCCCCTCTTCGACCCTTGCGAGCGACTGACGCGCGGCGCGCGTGGATTCGAGAACCTGCTCCACCGTCGAGACGGTGCGAGCGGTCGATTCACGCGAATGCTTGATGCTGTCCAGCATCTCCTGCACCAGAGAAGTCGTGCGCTGTGCCGCCTCTGCGGAGCTCGTCGCGAGGCGCCGAACTTCGGTGGCGACGACGGCGAACCCATGTCCGTGCTCACCAGC
Organism: Gemmatimonadota bacterium; assembly: GCA_030948945.1. The sequence continues at coordinate 2,306 of JALYZH010000078.1, forward strand.
CCTCGCCGCTTCCATTGCGGCGTTGAGCGCGAGCAGCTTGGACTGACGCGAGATCTTCTGCACCAGAACGAGGAAAGCGCGAATCTCGTCCGCCGCCGCGGACATCGCGTCGATGCCCTCCACGCTTTCGAGTGCATCGGAGGCGAGCGACTGCAGTGAGGTCGCGGTACGCTCGAGGCGGAGTCGATTGTCGTGCGCGAGCTGACGGAGGGCCTTGTCGCGACGGAGACCTTCCTGGGCGGTCTCGCTCATTTCGGCCGTGATCTGAACGAGCCGGCTCGTTTCCCCCGTCAACTCTCTGACCGCCCGATCGCGGGTCGCCGCGTCCTGACTGAGAATGTTGGAGGTTGCCGCGCTTTCTCGCGCTGCCGACGCGGCTGCCTGCGAAGCGTGGGCAATCTGGCCGGCGAGCTGATCGTTGTCCCTGGCTGAGCTTCGCATCTTTCCCGCTACGCTTCTGAGCTCGGTCAGCATCGAAGTAGTCGACCTGGTGAGACGATCGACCGAGACGTTGGAGGCGGAAGGCTTGTAGATCGCGGAGAGATCGCCTTTGGCTATCGCTTCGTGGGTGCGCGCGAGCTCCGCCGCCGGTCCGCTGACGTGTTGCCGGACGAATATCAGGGCAGCCGCGACGGTCGCCGCGAGCGCGACGGTGATCCAGAGGCTGGCGATGACGAGCGCCACCACGACGCCGTCGACAGCGATGAGGTCGCGAAGGATATAGGAAGGAATCAGGTGATAGATCTGCCAGCAGATGGCCGTCAGTCCGAGCACGAACACTGAGCCGAAGATGATGCTCGTCCATAACGCGCGTCGCTGGAGCGCGCTGAACACGGGCTTGAGGAAGCCGGAGGCGAAACCTGACGCTACTGGAAGTGGTGTTGCGGTCATCTTCGAGAACGATTGTGAGACGACTCGATCACCTGCGACGACAGATGAAACTGCGCCGTTGAGCCGCTAGTTTGTACAGATGGACAATTCGGCAACACGGGACGACCCTTTCTCCCCGTCCGTCGTGGCTTACGACCCACAAGCGATCGAGCGGAAGTGGCAGCGCATCTGGCAGGAGCGTGGCACCAACAACACGGACCTGCAGCGCGCCCAAAGGCCGTACTATGCGCTGATGATGTTCCCCTATCCGTCCGCCGAAGGACTCC
>JALYZH010000360.1 GCA_030948945.1 Gemmatimonadota bacterium
GCCTCACACGGAATCACGACTCACGACGTCCACGCCGGCACCGGCGACACGTCCGAGCTGATGGCCCTCGACGCACAGCACCGCTGGATCCGGAGCGACAAGCTCGCGTCGAGCTCGGGTGCCCAGACCGGGGTCACGGGAGTGGATGGAGATCCGACGAAAGCCACGCCGGCGTTGGGGAATCTTTTTCTCCAATACAAGATCGACGACGCCGTCTCGCAGATCAGACAGTTGCTTGGCTCGCAGCGCTAGTACGCTACCGGTTGGTAGGCGGCGGTGAAGCCTCGCGCTCGAGAATCGCGTCCCGCTTTTTCCAGCGATGCATCTGATTGCAGGCCGGGCACTGTATCGGATCCTGCTCCTCGATAGGCAGCATCTCGAACGTCTGCGCGTCCATCGCGAAGCCCGTATAAACCAGTTTGCCCGTCTTTGGGCACTTGATCATTATGCGGTTCACCGGTTCTCCACGGCAGCCGGACTGATCAGCCCGCTGCAAATAAGGGTCCGCGACTTCCAGGCGCGATTATCTGGCGCACTTGACCAGCGCTTTGACCTGAACCGACTTCTCGTTCGGCGACATAGCGTTGGAAATGACGAGGTGATAGGCGCCAGTTCCGGGAAGGTCGTAGTACAGTGTAGTCTCCGAGCCGCGCCTCGTGTCCCAGGACGAATGCGGAATCGCCGCGGTGTTAGCGTGCCAGAAGATGTACTCGTCGTCGGTAAGCAGGAACGTCTCGAGGTCCTGATCGTAGCCGCCCGTCCCGTGAAGTTGTCCGGCGAGATGGCACTTCTGATCGGTCTCGGGAACGAGAAAGCCGTAGTCGAGGGCGTCGTGCGGCCTGATGTGCGCGAGTTTGACGTCGGCGACTTTTATCGAGAGAGGCTTCGCGGCGGCGCCAGTGACGGCGGGAATCGCCGCAGCCGCAGTCGGAGTGACGCTTAGCGCGACCGGTTCGCCAACGGTTGGCTCACCGATCGCTTCGGTACTCTTTGCCGTGGCGTCGTAAATCCTCGTCGGTGTCGCCCGCGCAATATCGGGGGCGCCCTGAATCAGGGTCCACATCACGGCGTACGCGACGAGCAGGCCGGCTGAAACTCCTATTCGAGCCTTGGTGTCAGCGGGATCAGACGAGGGCGGACCGTCCTGTGACCGGTCCCATCCGCATTGCTCGCACTCTTTCGCCGCATCCTTCAGCGGCGCTCCGCAAAAGTTGCAGTATTTCTTCACATTTAATTCCTGAACTTGCAGATTGCCGTACGCATTCCGCTGGTGAAATTCTCCAAGGTTATGACGAGCCAGTTTCGCGCGCGGATACACGCGCTTCACTGGCAGCGTCAAGGGGCTTTACCGACGGCCGCCATGCGCAGCATCATGGCGCTGTGCGGCTTCACCGAAGCGGAGAACCTCCCCTTCACCTTCCCGATCTCGGCGTGTGACCAGAGGTCGCGCACGCTCGCAGAGTCACTGTGAATCCCCACGCGGGAGAGGTAGGCGCTGATCGTGTCGGGCTTCGCCGATCGATTTAGGAGCACAACAGCGTGGGTTCCGTTTCGCAAAGGCTTTGCCCACACCTGAAGGTCGGGCACCGGCTCCCACACCAGTATGCCCTGGGCGCCGAGTGAGTCCTGATCGACGGCGAGAACCTCGGGATTGGTGAGGATGATTCTCGTCGCCCCGGACATGGTGCGGAGATCGTTGCCAGCGATGAGCGGTGCGGCCTCGATTGCCCAGAGGCTGATGTGCGCACGGTACTCGTCGTCTGTCATCCCTCCGTTGCCGACCTCGAGCATGTCGGGATCATTCCAGGCGCCGGGTCGCGCCACAGTGGAGTGTTGTGAGGACTGATCGAGGTTGGCCAGCATGGAGACCCACTTGTCCTCGATGTCGTCGGTTGTCCGCCAGAGGTTGCCAATGCCCCCCGCCCATTCCCAGGGCTGATTCGACCCCCACTCGCAGATGCTCAGCACGATGGGCCGTCCGGTTTTGTCCAGCGCCTTCCGGAACCTGCCGTATTGCGCGCGCGCAATGAGGCCGCTGGCGTTGCACCAATCTTCCTTGACGTAGTCGACGCCCCAC
>JALYZH010000122.1 GCA_030948945.1 Gemmatimonadota bacterium
GTCGACACATGGAAGAAGGTTCTGACTGAGTCGGGTTTCGATTCGATCGAGGTGCGTGAGCCGTTGCATCCGGCCACCGGAAAGCCCGCGTCGATCATTTTCATCGCCGAAAAAACGAGTCTTGCTACGGCGTGACCCCGTCACTAACGTACGGCACTCTTTACCAGTAGAAACCCCGTTTTTTCCCGCTCGACGGGGACAACGCGACTCGGAGATTGTCATGAAGCCTGACTTCGTTCGCCGCGGCGCACTCGTTCTTGCGCTCGCAATCGGCTCGCCAACGCTGCTCGTTGCGCAAGCTCCTCCCACTGGAACTATCAGCGGTCGAGTCACCGATGCTTCGATCGGGCGTGGACTGCCCGACGTGCAGATCATCGTGACGGGGACCCGAATCGGCGCCATCACGGGACCCAACGGCGAGTACACTCTGGTCGGCGTTCCCCCGGGACCGCGGACGATCACTGTTCGGCGGATTGGTTACCAGCCCATTGTTCAAGCGGTGCAGGTGCTTCCCGGCGCAACAGCGACCGCGGACGTCGCACTCGGCGTGAGCGCGATCAACCTCAGCGAAGTCGTCGTAACGGGAACCGGCACCGCCACGGAAAAGCGCAAGGTCGGTACGAGCATCGCGACGATCGACTCGGCGCTCATCTCCAGATCGCAGGCTGTCACCATCGACCAGGCGATGCAGGGAAAGATTCCGGGCGCTCAGATCACCCAGAACTCCGGCAACCCCGGTGGCGGCGGAATCTCCGTACGGCTGCGTGGCGTCAATTCATTCATATCCGGCTCCGATCCCCTCTACATCGTCGATGGCGTCATCGTCGACAATGAGTCGGGTCAGCTCGCCGACCTTGGAACGAGATCGAATCCGCAGAACCGCCTCGCCGACCTCAATCCGGACGACATCGAGCACATCGAGATCATACGTGGCGCGGCCGCGGCGGCGCTCTACGGATCACGCGCCAACAACGGCGTAGTGCAGATCTTCACCAAGCGCGGAACCATAGGGAAGCCGCACTTCAGCTCTGTAACCCGCTGGGGCACCAGCGAGCTCCGCGCGCAACAGCCATTCAACTTCTATCCATTCGACGTGAACGGGCTTCCGACCGCGCGCTACAACTATCAGAACGACATCTTCCGCCGCGCGCCCCAATGGGAGCAGAACATCACCGTCGAGGGCGGCAACGACCAGACCCGCTATTTCATGAGCGGGAATTTCGGCAACGAAGAAGGGATCATGCGCACGACGGCGTCACGGCGCACCGGCGCACGGGTCAACCTGCAGCAACAGCTCTCGTCGCGACTCGTCGCCAACGTGACCTCCAACTACATAAATACCAACAACCAGGTCCAGGCTTTCGGCGAGCAAAACGATTACGGGGTCATGGGATCGCTGTTCTTTGCCCCGACCAATGTCGATTTCCGCCCCGTCAACGGCATCTACCCATTGCCGCCGACACTGGGAACGAATCCCCTTCTCGCGCTCGATCGCATTCGCAACCCGCAGACCATAGAGCGTTTCATCGGAGCTACGAAGCTATCCTGGACGCCGATCACCAATCTGGTCGTAGACTACACGATCGGCCTCGACAACACCGGCTTCGAGCAACGGCAGTTCATTCCCCGCAATGCGGTTCTCGGTGCCACCGCCCTCGCCACCGGCAGATCACAGTCAGTCGTCGAGAACACTCGAATCGTGAATCAGGACGGGCTCTCGAGCTACGCCTGGAAGCCGATGGGACCGTTCGAGCTCCGTACGACGGCGGGGTTCAACTACACCTCGCAGCGAGTCCGAATCACCCAGGCCATTGCCAATGGACTCGCTCCGGTAGGCGACCTGGTGAGCGCAGGCTCGCTCTTCAACGCCGCGCAGAGCGACGTAGATCTCCGGACGCTTGGATTCTACGGGCAACAGGAGATCGCGTTCAGGGACCGGCTCTTTCTCAACGCCGCCGTCCGCTTCGATGCGTCGTCGACCTTCGCTCCCTCCGAACGCTGGCAGACTTTCCCGAAATTCTCGGCGTCATTCGTCGCGATCGAAAACCGCCCGGGAGCGCTGAATAGCCTTCGGCTGCGCAGCGCCCTCGGCTGGGCAGGCAGCCAGCCCGGTATCCTCAACGCCTACTCGCAGTTCATCACCTTCACGCAACAACCATTTGCCGGACGACCGGGATTCGCGAACGACATTACATTCGGGAATCCCAACCTTCGGAATGAGCGTGCGCGCGAATGGGAGGTCGGTACCGACGTCGGGTTCCTGGGCGGCAGAGTCTCGGCTGAGGGGACGTATTACAACCGACTGGTCTCCGACCTTCTCTTCTTCCGGCCGCTTCCCAGCAGCACCGGATTCTCCCGCCAGTTCTATCCCATTGGAACGATGTCCAACAAGGGCATCGAGCTGATGCTGCGGACTAATAACGTCGACAACCCGAACCTCCAGTGGACGTCGACCATGACCTACTCGCGCAACAAGAACCTCGTCGAAAGCCTGACGATTCAGGATTTCCAGTCCGCGGGCGGATATCCGAATCGCATTCGCGCCGGTGAGCCAGCCGGAGTGTTCTACGGATCCTACGCCGCGCGCGATTGTGTCACCGGTGCGCTGCTGCTCGACTCGCTTGGGAGGTATCGCCGGAGCAGCGCGGACCTCGGTGGCAACCTCGCCACGCGCCACGCGCTCAGCAATGGAACCTGCAACGATTCGATCAGTAAAGTGCTCGGCGATCCCAACCCGAAGTGGATGGGATCTTTCCTCAATGAGTTCACGCTCGCCAAGAAGATCCGCCTCCGGGCACTGCTCGATGGCGTATTCGGAAACAAGATCATGAACCTTTCCACTCGCGCGCAGAACGCAGGCGTGGCGAGCAACTCGAAGACCTACGAGCGCGAGCTGCTGCCTTATGGCGACCCACGGAAGCTTTCGCCCGCCTGGAATGCCCGTACTCAGGGAATCTTCGAGTACTGGATCGAGGACGGCACATTTGTGAAGCTGCGCGAGCTGAGCGCGAGCTATACCTTCAACGCGCTTGGCGTCCGTCGCTACTTTGCCGACGGCGTGGATCTCACGCTGTCAGGCCGCAACCTGAAAGTGTGGACCAAATACAGCGGGTACGACCCCGAGATCAACCTGTTTGGAACGAACGCCGGTGGCGTAGGATCGGTGCAGACCACGGCGGCTGATAGAGGCTTCGATTTTGGCGGCTACCCAATCCCTCGCGTGTGGTCGCTCAGCGCGCGGGTCACTTTCTGACGCTCGGAGAATCTCACCAATGCGAATGATGAGACAATACCTGGGCGCCGTTGCCGCGCTTGCGCTTGTCGGCTGCAACCTCGATCTCCAGAATCCCAACCAGCCGACCACCGAGCAGGTGACTGGTAGCCCCGACGGAGTCATCGCCCTCGCCACCGGGCTTCAGGGCCGTTTTTCCCAGTCGTACGGCAACTACGCTTACATGGCCGGCCTCGTCACCGACGAGTTCGCTTCCGTGAGCTCGGCGCTGATCTCGATCAGCGACGCCGAGCAGGGCGTTGTAGCGCCAGGAGCCGGGATCGCTGAGAACGTATTCAATTCCATTTACAGAACTGTCCGCACAGCGGATGACTTGCTCACCGGCGCGAACGCGCTGGCGGGCCAGTTCGACGCCGGAACGCGCAGTGGACTTCGAGCGCTTGCGTTCGCTCTCAAGGCCGAATCGCTGGGCGAGGCTCTCCAGTCCTACCAGAAGATTCCTGTCAATACCTTCGGCATCACTGCTCCGACTTACGTGACTCGCGCCGAGGCGCTGACCGTAGTCCGTCAGCTCCTCGACTCCGCTGAGCTGGAGATTTCGACCACGCCTCCGAGCGCATTCTTCAACAACAACATTCTCACGCCGGGTGTGAGCCTGCCGAATGTCATTCACCTCTTTCGCGCGCGATATGCGCGAATGGGCGGTGACGACGCAGTAGCGATAGCGGCGTCGAATCTGGTGGCGCGATCCGGCCCGTCTGCGATGTCAGCGCTGACCTTTCCCGCGCCCGACGCGAATTTCTACAACAACGTGACGGGCAGCACGAATGGTATTGCGCCGCGCCGCCAGTGGAGACTCTCGATGGACCCGCAGGATCAGCGCTGGACCTGGTTCGTGATCCCGTCAACCACGCTCGTAGGCCGTGTCGGCGCCCTGCTCGATCCATGGAACCGTTATTCGAATCCGCGGGCACCGCTGCCGGTGTACTTCCCCGACGAAGCCCTCCTGATCAAGGCAGAGGCGTTAGCCAACACCCAGCAATACGTGCAGTCCCAGGCGGTTCTCGATTCCGTGCGCACCGATTGCACAGGAAACCGCGGCATCGATGATCCGAAAGCGTGTCTCCCTCCTCTCACCGGTGTTCTGACGCAACAGCAGCTGATTGCCGAGATATACGCCCAGCGCCGGTACGAGCTGCTCGGCACCGGATTGCGTTGGGAGGATTCGCGTCGACGAAACCTGATTCGCGGCCCAACGGCGGCGCCGGCCGTACCGCTCGACGGTCAGCGGTGCTGGCTGCCGTATGCAATCGGCGATCGGAACGCAAATCCGAATGTGCCAGCAGATCCGCCGGAGCCGACGACGTTCCCATCCGGCTGCACCTTCTAACGAGACCGCGATCAATGAACATCCAATCAATAAAGATCGGTTTTGTGGCGGCACTCGCAATCGCGGCGGTCGGATGCGGTACGAAAGACGCGCCTAGCCCGCTCGAGCCGTTAGGACCAACAGGCCGTGTGAGATTCGTGAATCTTGTCACCGATCCAAACCGAAACCCGGTGAACGCCATACTCGAGGGCGTTCCGTTCGGCGCAGGCCTCGTCTACACCGCGTCGACGCCGGCGACGCTGCCATCGCCGGCGACCGCGCTCTATTCCGCGGTACTGAGCGGGGATCGCTCGATTGTCTTGAAGAAGACAAGTGACACCAACGTGACGGTGGGGACGATCACGTTCACGATCGCGACTGGTGAGGATCGCACCGTCTACGCGACGGGCGGCACCGGCGGAGCCGCGGTTACGAGCTTCGTCACCACCGATGCGAACCCCGTTCCAACGTCCAGTCAGGTCGAGCTGCGGATCGTGAACATGTCCCCGTCGGCGGGTGCGCTGGACTATTTCGTGACCGCACCAAATGCAGACTTGTCGACGGCGACCCCCGTGGCAGCAAACCTCGCGTACAAGGGAGTCTCGTCCTACATAGTGCTCGCACCGGGGACCTATCAAGTGCGAGCAGTGCCTGCTGGAACCGCGCCCGGGGCTCGTGCCGCCAGTGTTTCGGCGACGATCAACAACCTCGCGCTGGCCGGTGGCACCGGTCGTACGGTTGTTACCGCTGACGCGGCAACCGGAGGCACACCAATCGCGGCGTTCGTGTTGACCGACCGCTAGCCGCGGCTAGAAGTTCGATTTAAGGGACGGCGACCAATCGGACAGCCGCGCATCGCCCGATTGCGTCAGCTGGCGCAATCGGCCCGAGCGCTCGTCGAGCACCCAGATGCTCCTCTGATCCCCGATGGCGCCGATGCGTCGCGTGATGGAGAGGTGACGACCGTCGGGCGCCCACGCGGGATCCTCGTTTTCTCCTTCGTTGGTGAGCTGTCGCATCACCCGGTCCCGGACGCCGATCGTCCAGACCTGGAAGTCTCCATTCTGCTGCTGGAACGCGATCTGGTCGCCAGCCGGCGACCAATCGGGGCCGGTCCGATAGCTCCGCTTTCCGGCCACCACCGGAGTCAGGAGCCTCAGTCCTTTGCCATTCACGCTCATCGTGTACAGCTGCGGCGTCAGGGGACGCGGCGACATGAACACGATCTGCTTTCCATCCGGACTGAAGCTTGGCGACGTTGTCTCGAATCCTGTGCGTCCCACGAACGGCTTCGCCACTGAATCCTCGCCCGTCGCGCTGGCCAGAAACAATTCCGCCGGGGAATCCCCGCCCGATGCCCACACAATGTTTTTTCCGTCCTTGGTGTATACCGGCGTGATGTTGAGTCCGCGACTGGAGGCGGCGAGCAGTCGGGGGCGCATGGTGCGCAGATCGATCTGCGCGATCCGAGTGCCTCTATCATCTGCATCTGCATAGACGATGGATCTGCCTGAGGGATGCCATGCTGGAGACAGCGCGGCACCGACGGTGGGCAGCGTCCGTTCATTCGCGCCGTCACTGTCGATGACCTTTAGCACTTTCCCCTCGACGAACGCGATCTTGGTCGATGCGATTCCGCGCGTGCCGGTGATCCACCGCTCCAGCTCGTCGCTGACGTTGTGGATGACAAAGCGCCGCTCGCGCGTGGCAGAGTCTCGCACGATCGAATCCCGCGATGCGAACCGCGCGAATACAGAATCGAAGCGCATTGTGTCTCGCGCCGCTGTGGCACGCAGCATCGCGTCGCGCCGATCCAGCTCACGAGTGAGAGAATCGCGCGTGGCTTCGCTGAGGCGCGCCGCGACGCGTTGGCCGGGATGTTTGAGGGGAACGGGGCGTAATGCTTCACGCGCAAGGCTGTCACGAGCGACCGAGTCCGCTGTGATGGCCGCGTTGGTCGCGCGCGTACGCTGGTTGAGCAGGGCCGACAGCGAGTCGCGCACTGCGGGCAGCCTGGTGGACGGAAGCCTTGGCAGCCTGAAGACTCCCTGCTGACGCAGGGTGCCCTTCGGGTCGAAGATCTCGACCTGGAGCCCTATCGGCGCTGGTCTCGCGCGCACTACGAAGGCGGCGCGCGTCTGCGCAATTGGTGAGAAATTGATTCTGCTCTCGCCGGGTCTCCAGACGTCCGCCATGGTGGTGCTGTCGAGAATCAGCGGCTGGATGCGATCGCCGTAGTCGAAGTCTCGCTGAATGATGGTGCGGGTTGAATCGCCTTCGGTGGTATCGATCTGCAGGACGACAACGGCCACCGGAACTTCCACCGGGCGCTGAGGTGTGGGGCGAGGCCTGACTTGTCCGAACGCCGCGGGGGCGAATGCGAAAAAGGCTGCCGCCCCCAGCAGAAATTTGCGAATGGTCATTTAAGCTTCAAATGTATGCGCTTCCACAAGGGGATACCGTAGCAACGGCAAAGCCGCGGAGGAAGAATCCCCCGCGGCTTTGTCGTGATCGGGTTGCTCGTTACTTCGACAGATGGAACTGAAACGGCATCTGCACGAGCTGCTGTACCTTCTTGCCCCCGATCTGCGCCGCCGAGAATCTCATACGGGGGAGCGCATCCTTCACGGCGGCGGTGAACGCCGGGTTACTTGAATTGAGGATCTTGAGCGTGCCCGCTTCGTAACGGCCACTCTCGTTGACTACGAACTGCGCCAGCACCTGCCCCTCTACGCCCGATTGCCTGAGCGATGAGGGATATTCCGGGGCGTCGCCGCCGATCTTCTCGACGGGCTTCTCGACCTGGAACTCCATATACGGGCCGTGGTCCGCTTCACCCGCTGACTTGCCGGTGTCGCCTTCCTTGCCGGTGCCGCCCTTCACGCCGTTGTCGGAACCACCAGCGACGCCTTTGCCGCTGAAGTCCTTCTCATTGGTGATCGCCTTCGACAGGTCGATCGCGGGCAGCGTGGTCGGGATGTTGACCGGCGGCGGCAGAACCTTGAACCCCTTCGGCGGTGCCGGAGCGACTTCCTTCGGCAGCTTGGGCACGTCTACGACCTTCGGAGCTTTCGGCTTGGGCGCTTCCTTCGGCGGAGGAGGCTCTTTCTTTGGCGGCGGCGGGACTTCCTTCTTTACCGCCACAAAGCTGACCTTCTCCTCACGATTCTTGTCGGCCTTCCGGACCCCTGCTCTGGCCGTCGCGAAAATCGCCAGAAAAAGGATGAGCGAGTGCAGAACTATGCTGAATATGGT
>JALYZH010000149.1 GCA_030948945.1 Gemmatimonadota bacterium
CGCTCGGAGAGGATGGAGAGTGTCCCACGTGCAGCCGCCCCCTCGGAGGAAGTCTGCATACCGTGGTCGAGCACCTGAACGAGCTGATTGATACGGTGAACGTCGACGGCAACTACTACAAAGCGCGTGTCGAACAGCTCGAGCAGATGCCGGACGACGTGCGAGAGCTGGATGAGAGGCGTCGGGCGCTGATGCAGGAAGTGGGAACGCTCGAGCGAAGGCTCGCGAAGGTGCAGCTCGCCGTTCAGGAGCTCGGCACCATCGTGCGCGAGATCGCGGCGAAGCAGCAACGCCAAGTGCAAATGAAGCGCGACCTCTCTCGAATCCCGCCTGGCTACGATCCGGCTCGCCATTCCGAGGTGATCGCCGAGGTCGATCGCTTGACCCCCATGGAGGCGGATGCGGGGAGATTTCAGGCGATGCTCGATCGGGAGCCCCATCTCACGCTGGAGCAGAGGCGCATCGCGCAGGAGATCATGCGGGTGCAGTCAACGCTTGGGACTCTGCGGACCCGGCGCGCTCAGATTTCCTTTACTGAGAAGGATTTCAACGAGCTCAAGAAAGAGTTCGATCGCGTGCGTGGAGAGCTACAGGAGTCCAGGGTGGCGGCAGCTCGCGCTCAGGAACAGGTATCAAGCGCCACCGTTGCTCTCGCCGCGGCGCAGGATGCGGCAGAGGATTTGAAGAGGAAAGTCGCCGAACTCGATGTTCTGCAGGATGATCGCAGGATGCACGATGAGCTCGACCGCGCTTTTTCAGATTTGCGCACCGATCTCAATTTCCAGCTGCGTCCGGAGCTGTCGGAGCTGGCGAGCGCGTTCCTGAGCGAGCTCACCGATGCGCGTTATGCGGAGCTCGAGCTGGACGATCAATACAACATCGTGATACTGGAGGACGGAGTTCCGAAGCCGGTGCTGTCGGGCGGAGAGGAGGATCTGGCGAATCTCGTGCTCCGTCTGGCGATCTCGCAGATGATCGCCGAGCGCGCGGGTCAGGCTTTTTCACTGCTGATTCTCGACGAGGTCTTCGGGTCGCTCGACGAGGCTCGTCGCTTCAACGTAGTCGAGCTGTTGCGCGGCCTGCAGGATCGTTTCGAGCAGGTAATTCTTATCACGCACATCGAGCCGGTTCGCGAAGGCCTGGACCGGGTGATCACGGTGAGCTACGATGCGGATCGGGGATGCTCAGTGGTGACACAGAGCGAAAACGATATCGCGGGCGACACTGAATCCTTGCGGCCACTGGCGTCGGAATCGACCCCTCGAGTGCGGCGTCGGCCGGAGGATGAGCTGGTCGAAAGCGCCGAAGCTGGCGCAGGAGCGGGAGCTTGATGGCGTTCGCGCGCAACTGGAGGCATGCCTGGGTCTCGGAAACGCCCGAACGCGTCAGCCTCCGGGAAATTCCGTTGCTCAACTCTGTCTTCAGCGAGGCCTTCACAGAGCGTTATCGCAAGGACGGGATGGTGGGCGTGAGAGTGCCCCACCTCAATCCAGCGGTGTGGAAGTTCGCCATCACCGACGCCGAGGAAGGCGCGATGATCTGGCGGAACGCGCGCGATGGAATCGCGGCGTTCAACATGGTACATCGCTCGGGCGTCGAAGGTTGGATGGGCCCACTTGCCGTGCACCCCGACTATCAGGGCCAGGGAATCGGCAAGATCATCGTGAACACCGGCGTGGAGTGGCTGAAACAGCGCGGGGCAACGGTGATCGGCCTCGAAACAATGCCTCGCACGATGGACAACGTCGGCTTCTACTCGTCCCTCGGTTTCACGCCCGGGCATCTCACGGTGACGGTGACGCTCGATGCGGCGAGAAGCGGAATCCAGTCGACTCTCATTTCGACTCTCAATCCGCACGAGCGCGAGCTGGCGCTGCGACAGTGCCGGCAGATGCTGCAGCAGCTGATTCCGGGATACGACTACGGCCGCGAGATCGTTCTCACCGCTCATCACGAGCTTGGCGACACGGTGTTAGTGCGCAAGGGGAAAGAAATCGTTTCTTTCGCGATCTATCACTCGGTTCCGCTGGTCGAGGGGCGCGCGACCGAGGAGATGCGTGTACTGAAGATGGTCGCGCGGAGCGGAGCGGACTTCGATCACCTCGTGACGCAGCTTTGCGCGCACGCCCGCGCGAAGGGAGGGAGGCGGGTCGCGATCCGGGTGCAAGGGGTGTACAGCGATATCTACCGGCGGCTAATGGCGCGCGGAGCGAGGGTGCGGTGGACCGACCTGAGAATGTCAGCGCACGAATATGCCGAGTCGCGTCCGGCCGGCGGCGGGATCGTGTTGTCGAACTGGGAGATCTGAGCGTTTAGTGGACTTCCTTCCTGCCTGGCCCGGGAGCATCTTGGCAATCGGATCGGTTTCGGAGACGACATGGCGAAAGGAGTGGCTACGAAGACTTCACGTAAGACTCGAAGCGGCACCGCGAAAAAACCCCGCACCAGCCCATCGAAGAAGACTCGCACGAGCTCTTCGAAAAAGGGTGGCGGCCAGTCATCCAACGGTCAGGAGGCGCTTCTCCTCGTAGGAACGATGAAGGGCGCGTTCGTCCTGCGGTCGGATAAATCCCGGAAGAAATGGAAGGTCGAAGGTCCGCATTTTCGCGGAGAGGCAGTGTACGCGCTCCTCCACGATACTCGTGGCGATCGCCCCCGAACTTTCGCGGCGACGAACAGCATGCATTGGGGGCCGACCCTCAGAACGAGCTACGACAATGGCGTGACGTGGAGCGCGCCGGGACCGCAGACCGTTCGCTTTCCCGCCGACTCGGGTCGCGCGTTAGCCCAGATCTGGCAGATCGCGGCCGGCCGCCCGAGTGAGCCGAACGTTCTCTATTGCGGAGTCGAGCCTTCTGCCCTGTTCGAGTCGCGCGATGGCGGCGAGACGTGGCAGCCGAATCAGGGATTGCTCAATCACGAGCATCAGCCGAAGTGGCAACCGGGTGGCGGAGGGCTATGCCTGCACACGATTGTCCTCGATCCCGACAACTCGCGGCGGATGCTCGTCGCAATGTCGACGGGCGGAGTTTATCGGTCGGACGATGGTGGCAAGAGCTGGCGCGCGCGGAACGCCGGGGTCCGTGCGCAGTTCATGCCGGAGGAGCACAGATACCCTGAGTTCGGACAATGCGTGCACAAGGTCGTTCACCACCCGAGTCGTTCAGGGAGACTCTTTCTGCAGAACCACTGGGGTTTGTACCGCAGCGACGACTGGGGTGACAACTGGACGGACATCGCCAATGGCGTTCCATCGGACTTCGGGTTCGCGATGCAGATGCATCCTCATGACCCCGACACCGTGTACATAGTGCCGATCGAGGCGGACATGTTTCGCGCTACTCCGGAAGCGAAGCTGCGGGTTTACCGAACGAGAAATGCTGGCGCGAGCTGGGAGCCTCTCACGAAGGGACTGCCGCAAAGCGGTGCATACGAAAACGTCCTGCGCGATGCGCTCGCCGCGGATTCGTTCGACTCGGCCGGGATCTATTTCGGAACGAGGAGTGGGAAGCTGTACGGGTCTCGCGACGAAGGCGGGACGTGGACCGAGATTGCCGACGCTTTGCCGCCAATCGTGTGCGTGAAAACCGGGCGAGCGGGGGCGCATTGATAACCGTCGAGCTGCCCAACGTCTTCTGCTCGTATACCAACAATAATCCGTCGCTGGAACTCGATGAGCCGTGCAACACGGTCGGTGACGCTCTGGCCGCGCTCGGCCGAAAATCCCCGGGAGCGCTGGACAGGATCATGGACGAGCGCGGGGACCTGAGGCGTCACGTCAATCTCTTCGTCAATGGCGAAAACGTTCGATTTCTCGACGGTCTCACCACGCCCGTCCCTAACGGCGCCACCATATTCGTGCTCGCCGCCGTCAGCGGCGGGTAGCCGCCGAGGTGAAGCTCAAGGCCGTCACTCCAAAACGTTCGGTCAAGCTCGACGACGAGCACGCAACGGCTCGTAGTCCGATCAAGAGTGGCAAGGCGCTGGAGCGTGCAACCAAAAAACAGGTCAAGCGGATTTCCGAGCTGCAGCGCGTTCTTTATGCAGATGGCCGATACGCACTGCTGATCGTGTTGCAGGGTCGGGATGCCTCGGGAAAGGACGGCACGATCCGGAAGGTCTTCACGGCGGTGAACCCTCAGGGCTGCAACGTCGCGAGCTTCAAAGTGCCGACAGAGCTCGAGCAACGTCACGATTTTCTCTGGAGAGTGCATGCTCAGGTTCCGCCGCGCAGCATGATCGGGATCTTCAATCGATCGCACTACGAAGACGTGCTGGTTCCACGGGTGCGCGGCTCTCTCACCAAGAAGGAGTGCTTCGGGCGGTACGATGAGATCAATGACTTCGAGGAGATGCTGAGTCGGAACGGTGTCGTCATCCTCAAGTTCATGCTCCACGTATCGCGTGACGAGCAAAAGCAGCGCTTGATGGAGCGACTCAGCGACGAAACCAAGAACTGGAAATTTCGTGTAGGCGACCTGGAAGACCGTGCGCACTGGGATGATTACACCGAGGCGTACCAGGATGCGCTCAGACACACAAGCACCAAGCGGGCGCCCTGGTTCATCGTCCCGGCCGACGACAAGGACGTTCGCGACTGGCTCGTCGCTCGAACCATTGCCGACGCTCTCGATGACCTGGACCTTCGCTACCCGCCGGCTGACCCGTCGGTTCTGGCGCTTCATTTTTCCTGAATAAATCCAGCCGCTGGACCCTGGTCGCAACGATACTCGCGTCGAGTATGACGTTTATCGACGGGACGGTCGTCAACGTCGCATTGCCGGCGTTACAGGCCGACCTCCACGCGACGATCACCGATGTTCAGTGGGTCGTCGAGGCGTACACGCTGTTTTTGAGCGCGCTCATTCTCGTTGGCGGGGCAATGGGGGATCAGTTCGGGCGCAAGCGCGTATTTCTTTTCGGTGTGGTAGCGTTCACCGCCGCCTCGGTGTTGTGCGGTATCGCGACTTCCTCGCGCCTGCTCATAATTGCCCGAGCGCTCCAGGGAATAGGTGCGGCGTTCTTGGTGCCGGGGAGCCTGGCTATCATCAGCGCAACCTTCAGCGACGCGGATCGGGGGCGCGCGATCGGAACGTGGTCCGGATTCAGCGCGATCACTACCGCACTTGGTCCAGTGATCGGTGGATGGCTGATCGAGCACGTGAGCTGGCGGGCTGCGTTTTTCATCAACTTTCCGCTGGCAGTCATCGTCCTCGCGCTTTCGCTCCGTTTCATGGCTGAGAGCCACGACCCTTCGCGCTCGGCGCGCATCGACTGGCTCGGCGCGGTCCTCGGCGTTGTGGGGCTGGGAGGAATCGTTTTCGGGTTACTCGAGTGGTCGCCCCTCGGTCCGCGCCATCCATTGGTGATCGGATCCCTCGCGACGGGAACAGCATGTCTCAGTCTGTTAGTTGTCGTCGAGCGTCGCGCGCGGAACCCGATGATGCCGCTCCAGCTGTTCCGCTCGCGAACGTTCACGCTCGCCAACCTTTTGACGCTTCTGCTATACGGAGCTCTGGGCATCGTCCTCTTCCTTCTGCCACTCGATCTCATACAAGTCCAGCACTACTCCGCCACCGAGGCAGGGGCGGCGCTGGTGCCCTTGGCTGTAATAATGTTCGCGCTGTCGCGGTGGGCAGGTGGTCTGGCTACGCGAGTAGGGCCACGCTTGCCACTTACGATAGGTCCGGCTATCGCGGCAGTTGGTATCTTTTTGTTCGCGCGCGCGGCGATTGGCGATTCGTATTGGTCGGGAGTTTTCCCCGCTGTTTGTCTCCTCGGGCTCGGGATGACGATCACGGTCGCGCCCCTCACCACGACCGTGATGGGCGCAGTCGATACTGTTCACGCCGGCGTTGCATCCGGCATCAACAACACCGTTGCCCGAGTTGCTGGCTTGCTGACGATCGCAATTTTTGGCGTTCTCCTGGCTGGCGAGTTCGACAAGGAGGTCAGTCCGCGTCTCGATCGCCTCTCGCTGCCGCCGGCCGTTCGCATGCAGATTGACAAGGAATTACCAAAGATGGCTGGCGCGGACCTCAGATCGGTTGCGATCGAGCCTGGACAACGAGACGTCGTGCAGCAGTCGATCGGCGAGGCATTTGTTTCTGGTTTCAGGTTGGTGATGTTCGGGGCGGCGATCCTCGCGCTCGCTGCGGCCGTATTCGGTTGGGGCATACGTTCTGCGTCGATGGACCGAACCAAAATGGGAGAACTGACATGATTACCGCGACGATAGAGAAAGAGCTTGTCGATATGGAGCGCCAGTATTGGCAGGCGATCAGGGACAAGGACGTGAAAGCGGCGATGGCGTTGACCGACGACAAATGCATAGTTGCCGGTGCTCAAGGGGTCGCGACGATCGATCGCAAGGCATTCGCGGGAATGCTCAATTCATCTGCCTGGACGCTCAACGAGTTCGAATTCGTCGGCGACGTACAGGTGCGCGCGCTGACGGACGATGTCGCCGTCGTCGCCTACAAGGTGAGAGAGCAGCTTACGGTCGAAGGGAAACCACTCACTCTCGAGGCGGCCGATGCTTCCACGTGGGTGCGTCGCGATGGACGCTGGTTATGCGCGCTTCACACCGAAGCTGTCGCCGGTGATGCATTCGGTCGTGATCGTCAGCCTGCGAACCAAAGCTCCGCGCGATAGCAAGACCGTTGAGATTCGATGCGCGCTGAACTTCTTGTCCTGCGACTGATTCATATTCTCAGCGGTATTGCCTGGCTCGGGAGCGGAATCTTTACCAGCGTCTTCCTGATACCTGCGCTCTCAGGCTCCCCGGCGGTGATGGGACAGGTGCTGGCCGGGCTGCAGCGGCGGCGATATTTCGTTGTTGTTCCTATCGTTGCGACCCTTACGATACTGTCGGGGCTTCGTCTTCTCTGGATCAGCTCGGCGGGGTTCGCGCCGAGCTATTTCGACACCGGAACGGGCAGAACATTCGCGGTCAGTGGTGTGGCCGCCATCATCGCGTTCGTACTATCGCTGGGAGTTGCGCGCCCGGCGGCAGTTCGCGCGGGCGGGATTTCAGCAAAGCTCTCTGCTGCTCAGGACGCACCCGAGCGTGAGCGGCTGGGTGTGGAGCTCGATCGGGTGCGTCGGCGCGGTGCCATGGCGACCGCGTTTGCGGTCGGATTCGGAATTGCCGCCGCTTCGGGGATGGCAATCGCGCGGTACGTCTAGCGCCGGTCGCGCGACAAGGAGGCACCGGGTATTCTTTTCCAGATGAAGAACACCTCATCCCTCGCGGAGATTCTCGGCGTCGATTCCGGCGTCGACCAGTCATACCGACACATCTCCAAGCGCGTCACATCCGTCAACACTGCGCGCCGTCACGCAGAACACGTACTATCGAAGCTGGATGTTCATTCACGAGCGGCAGCAATCTCGCGTCTCGACGGCAACTGATTCCTCGCGGGTTTCGATCGCGCTGCGGTGTTACTTGCGCTCGAACATCGACCGGAGTGCATTCTTCACGGTAATCCGCCGCAGATACTGAAGCTCGTCGGCCGCGAACGGGATCGGGACGATCTTGAAAGTCTCTGTCAGGGCATTTCGCGCGACAGTGTTGTCGAGCGCTAACAGATCGAGCAGGCTCGACGTGACGGGTGGGTTCGGCAACAGTCTCTGAGCGAGCGCCACGACCGGCCGCAACATTCCTACCGGAACAGGCACCAGTTTACGACTTGTCCCCATCGCGGTGAGAATCCGCTCCGTCATCTCCCGCAACGTCAAAGGAACGGCACCCCCCAGCTCGTAAACCTGATTGACCGTGTCTTTCTTTTCGAGGGAGAGTCGAACCACCCGCGCGACGTCGTCCACGCCGATCGGCTGAAATCGCGCTTTCCCTCCGTTCGGAAGTGGAAAAATCTTTGGCGTGAGCCGGATCAATCTGCCCAGGACGTTTACAAACTGGTCCTCCGGGCCAAAGATCACCGATGGTCGGAGGATCGTCCAACGGAGGCCACTGGTTTTCACCGAGTCCTGCGCCACGCCCTTGCTGCGCAAAAACGGGTACGGTGACCGGCTGTCAGCGCCGTTCTGCGACATGAAGATGATCCGCTGAACGTTCTCGGCTCTCGCCGCCGAGATGAGGCGCTCAGTGGCAGCGGTGTTCGACTCCCGGTAGCTGTCTCCCTTCTTTTCAATGGCGATGGCGGCGAGATGTACGACTGCTCCGCATCCGCTGAGAGAGCTTCTGAGCGTAGTAGCGTCGCGCGCGTCACCGACTCTGAATTCCACCGGGAGCTGACCGAGCGCCATGGCGGCCCTTGCGGGATCCCGGATCAGCGCCCTAACCTGCCAGCCGT
>JALYZH010000151.1 GCA_030948945.1 Gemmatimonadota bacterium
TTGATCCGGTCGATCTCGCGGACCGACGCCGCTCCGATGGCGAACGCCACCGCGCGCTCCCTGATTATGACGGCGAGCCTGACCCGTTGGTCGTGTGTCAGGCGTTTGGAGTCGTCTACCCCAGCTATTGCCCGGGTTCCGCTCGGCATGATCACGGCGCATGCGACGACGGGCCCGGCAATCGGGCCCCGGCCGACTTCGTCGACACCGGCGAGGAGAGAACCTTTGGCGGCGCGAAGATCGCGCTCAATGGTGGTCCAGCGCTTACGCCGTCGCACTTCGCGGCGCCAACGAGTTTGCTACGCCTCTGCTCCAGCCTCTGCAGGCGTCTCGCTGCCAGGGATCACGACCTTGGCCTTCCGCTCTCTGATGCGAGTGGCCTTGCCGGTGAGGTGGCGCAGGTAGTAGAGCTTGGCGCGACGCACGCGACCGCGGCGGACGACCGAGATCTCGGAGATCATCGGGCTGTGCACCGGGAAGATGCGCTCGACGCCGACGCCGTTGGAGATTTTGCGAACGGTGAAGGTCGCGCTGACGCCACTGCCGCGCTTGGCGATGCAAACACCCTCAAAAGCCTGGAGTCGTTCCTTGTCGCCTTCGCGGACGCGTACGTTGACGCGAAGGGTGTCACCGGCCCTGAACGGGGGGACGTTGTCGCGGAGCCACTCTTTCTGGGTTTCAATGAAGGGATGCATATGACGCTCGGGGCTGGAGTTAACAGCCTGGTAAAGACGTGTTTAGGAGGTTCTTGGGAAGCCCCGAAAGGTAAACCGTTCCGCGCGCCAGTGCCAGCAGGGGTAACCTGGAATCCTGTTGCCACGATTCCTCGTCAACTGTTCCGCTTCGCACGCTCGCCGGTGAGTCGCTTCCCTTCCTCTTCCCTCCAGCGCGCAATACGTGCGTGGTCGCCTGACAGCAGAATTTCCGGAACGATGTGTCCGCGGAACTCCGGTGGGCGCGTATAGCTCGGCGCGCTGATGCCCCTTCCAAAAAAGGAATCGGTGCGCGCGCTGTCGAGGTCGGACATTGCTCCCGGGAGCAAGCGCACCGTTGCGTCGATGATCGCCAGAGCCGCCGCCTCTCCTCCGCTGAGCACGAAATCCCCCAGAGAGATTTCCTCAGTGGCAAGATGATCGGCAACGCGCTGATCGATATCTTTGTAGTGGCCGCAGAGCAATGTCAACTCATCGGACGCCGCGAACCGCTCGGCGTCCGCGTGCGAGAAAACTCGTCCGCGCGGTGAAAGCAGCACGATGGGCGGTTTCGCTGCCAGCGACTCGACCGCCTCGAAGAACGGCTGGGGCTTCATCACCATTCCCGGCCCATCGCCGTAAGGCGCATCGTCGACCGTGCGATGCTTGTCGTGAGTGAAGTCACGCAAATCGACGATGTTGTAGCGCACGCTTCCCGCCGCAGCGGCACGCGAAGGGATGCTCAGCGTCAGCGGCCCCGTGAAGAATTCCGGGAATATGGTGACGACGTTGATTCTGAGCGGCATGACCTACTCGGTCGAGCTGGACGCGTCATCGAGCAGGCCCAGTTTGTCGTCAACGACCATCGTGCGAGCCGTGGGGTCGGTACTGACGACGATCTCCGGACGATAGGGAATGAGCACGCTGCCCCGAGACGTCGTAACGTCGAGCATGATCCCCTGCGGTAGCTCGTAGAACGTGCTGACCTTCCCTATCTCGTCACCGGCAGCGTTCACCACTTGCATTCCGATCAGGTCGTGGAGATAGACCTCATCCTCTTCGAGCGGTGGCAACTCGCTGAACGGAGCCAGCAGATACCGGCCACGCCAGAGCTCGGCGCTGTCACGATCCTGGAGCTCCTCGAACTGGACGATGAGTCCCTTCTTGTATGGCTGCGAGCGGGCGATTGTCAGAGTGGGGGTTTCTTCCTCGCCCATGACGTCGTGCACTACGGCCAGCTCTCCGTCGGTCGTGCCCGCAAAAACACGACTGCCGGACGCGAAGACCACATCCGGCTTGTCCGTAAGGGGCTCGACCACAACCTCTCCGCGAATTCCCTGCGCTTTGCGGATCAGCCCGACGATCGCGTATTCGGGCTCAGGCATACTGTGGCGCTCTAGGCGCTTGGCGCGGGGGATTCGTCCGGCTTCTCGCTGACCGGAACCGCGGTTGCCTTGAGCTCGATGCCGAGCCGTTGTTCGTGGCGGCGCTTGAGAATTCCAGCGCGCCGAAGGAGCGACCGGACGGTATCGGTTGGCTGAGCCCCGACGCCCAGCCAGTAGTTCGCCCGAGCCTCGTCGACGTGGAGCGAGCCCTCACTCTGTCTGGGAGCATACTGTCCGATGATCTCGATGAATTTCCCATCGCGCGGGCTCTGCGAGTCGGCGACGAGAATGCGATAGAACGGCGCGTTTTTCCGCCCAACGCGGCGGAGTCGAATCTTTACCATTTCCTTGGTGCTCCCTTGAGGGTATTCGCGGGACGCTGATCGCATCCCAATCCGGGCTCCTCGCTTCACCGGTACATCCGGTGCGCACCCGGTCTGACTGAGTCCTACAATGTAATTGGTATCCGATCCCTCGCCCAGCGCCGGGTGAAAACTGCAACGGAACGGGTGCGAGTAGTCAGTGGCACAGTGGCCAGCTAATAGTTCACTACGTCGGGACGTTACTGGCTCGGATCAGGGCACAGACACGGGCCTGTGGCTGAAGGCCTCTGAGTGACGTCCCGACGTCGTGAACTGATAACTGGTATCTACGCTACTGACGTCTCGCACCCGTTCAGTTGCAGTTGTCAGTTGCGGTTATCTCCCGAACATCCCTGGCACGGACGGCATCCCCATCCGTCCCCCGCCGGCCATCTTCTTCATCATCTTCTGCATCTCGCGGAACTGGTCGAGCAGACGGTTCACGTCGCTGATCGGACGGCCGGAGCCCTTGGAAATGCGTGAGCGCCGCGAGCCGTTGATGATGCCAGGATTCTTGCGTTCCCCAGGTGTCATCGACAGCACGATCGCCTCGACGTGCTTCATGCGCTTGGGGTCGGCTTTCATCTGCTTGAGGGCCTTGGTGTTCACCCCGGGCAGCATTTTCAGAATTCCCTCGAGCGGACCCATCTTCTGGATCTGCCGCATGCTGTTGAGGAAATCGTTGAGGTCCATTCCCTCCTTGCGGACTTTTTTCTCCAGACGCTTCGCTTCGGCTTCATCGAACGAGGCCTGCGCTTTTTCGACGAGGGTGACGATGTCGCCCATCTGCAGGATGCGGCCGGCCATGCGCTCGGGATGGAACTCCTCCAGAGCGTCCGATTTCTCACCCACACCGATGTACTTGATCGGCTTATGGGTGACTCCGTAGATCGACAGCGCGGCACCTCCGCGCGAGTCGCCATCCATCTTGGTAAGGATGACGCCGGTCACGTCGAGCGCGCTGTCGAACCCCTGGGCGATCTTGACGGCGTCCTGACCCGTCATACCGTCGGCCACGAGCAGGATCTCCGTCGGACGGAGCGCTTCCTTGAGCCGCGACAGCTCCTGCATCATCGCGTCGTCGATCTGCAGTCGCCCCGCGGTATCGATTATCACAACCCGATCCCGTTCTCGCAGCGCCTCGGCGACACCAGCGCGCGCGATCTTCACGACATCAGTGGTAGTCCGGTCGGCGTACACGGGAATCGAGAGCTCTCGACCCAGCGTCTCGAGCTGGTCGATAGCCGCCGGCCGGTAAACGTCGGCGGCGACGAGTCGGGTCGTCCGGCCCTCCGCCTTCAGCTTCCGAGCGAGTTTGGCGGCTGTGGTCGTCTTACCGGATCCCTGCAACCCGACCATCATCACCACTGAGGGCGGTACAGTGCTCAGCTTCAGCCCTTCCCGGCGCTCGCCCAGCATGGCGGTCAACTCTTCGTGGACAACCTTGACAAGCTGTTGTCCGGGCGAGACGGTACTGATCGTCGAGATGCCTTTGGCCTTTTTCTCGACACGCTCGAGAAACTCACGCGTCAATTGAAAGTTGACGTCGGCCTCGAGCAACACCCGGCGGACTTCGCGCAGGCCCTCCTTGATGTCGGCTTCACTGAGAACACCGCGGCCACGCAGGCGGGCAAACGTGGCTTCGAGCTTTTCGCTCAGGTCTTCGAACATAGCCTTTAAACTTAGGCGCCGTTAACTTCTGAAACAACTGACGCACCACCCGGCTCGAGAGAGATTGCATGGCTGCAACGCAGCGTAG
>JALYZH010000176.1 GCA_030948945.1 Gemmatimonadota bacterium
AATGGAGGCTTGGAAAGAATGATCTCGAACAGGAAACAGGCGCCGACGGTGGCGATGAGCGCGATGACGAGGGCCTCGAGCAACCTGAATCCCTTGTTCTGCAGATATAGAACGAGCAGAACGTCCAACGAAGTGATGACGACGCCGTAAGGAATTGGAATGTGAAAGATCAGGTTGAGCGCTATCGCAGTTCCGATTACTTCGGCTAGATCGCACGCCGAGATTGCGATCTCGCAGCCGATCCAGAGCAGAAAACCAACTGGCCTCGAATAGTGGTCGCGGCATGCCTGCGCGAGATCGCGTCCCGTGGCGATGCCGAGCTTCGATGCGAGCCCCTGCAGAAGTATCGCCATCAGGTTCGAGGCGAGAATTACGCTGAGGAGCGTGTACCCGAACTGAGCGCCACCGGCCAGATCAGTGGCCCAGTTGCCAGGATCCATGTAGCCGACCGCTACAAGGTAGCCCGGTCCGGCGAATGCGAGGATTTTCCGCCACCAGCCTTTCCCCGCGACGGGAACGGTGCGATAGACCTCGACGAGTGATGGCGTCGCTCGAGCGCGCCGCCATCCCGGCGGCGGCACGGACGTCGCATCATCTGCCTCGGCCCGCTGGGATTTTTGTTTGAGGTCGAGTTGTGTCGCCAAACCGCTCTCGGGTTATTGTGAACCTAGGAAATAAGTTAGTACCACCTAACTTTTGTTGCAACTGTAAAAATGACACCACGATTACTTTCGCTTCACCTTAGCTGGCCCGTCGTTCGCGAGGCGCGTCACAGCAATCTCACCTTGCCGGGCGTAAGTTTTCGCGGACGACTGTTGCGCCACTTCCCCGCACCCGTGAGCTCACCACGATGATGTCCTGGCCCTACGCGCATCTACTCATCAACCACTTTCCGGTGGTGCTAAGCGTTGCCGCACTCGCGGCCGCAGTCCTCGCGCTCGTGCTGGGGCGTCGCGGCTTATGGCTGACGGCGATGGGCGCGCTCACGGTGGCGGGACTCTTCATCTATCCGGTGTTTTTGACGGGGAACCAGGCAGACCATGCGCTCAACGATCCGTGGTACATCAAACACGGAACGATCGAAGCGCATGATGCCGCAGCCACCTGGACTCTGTGGGGGATTTTGATAGTCGGTCTCTTCGCCGCATACGCGTGGCGGAGATCGCTGAAGAGACCGGAGGAGGGGATTCCCGGATGGATTCGGGCGGGAGTTGTGATCGGATCTCTCTTTGCCGTTAGCCTCGTGGCACGCACTGCGTACCTCGGCGGAAAGATCATTCACGAGTCGCCGGTGTTTGAGCTGAGGGATGCTCCCGCCGGACTTCCGCCCGCTATCGTCACCGAGCTTCGTGGCGATTCGACCGGACCCTGAGTCCGACCAACTTCGATTCAGAAACTCACCAGGCAAACAATCAGGAGAACAGAGTGAAGTCGAAATTCTTTTTCACCGTCGGCGCTTTTGCCGTCGTTGCGACCTTTTCCGTCTCGCCGATCGCGAGAGCGCAGACCGCGGCGCCCGGCTACCATGTCAGTCGCAGGATTTCGGCCGGAGGTGAAGGCGGGTGGGACTACATGACCATCGATCCAGAAGGAAACCGGCTCTTTCTCTCCCGCAGTTCGCACGCGATGGTCATCGACCTCGGACGCGACAGCGTGGTCGGTGACATTCCGAACACCCCTGGAATCCACGGAGTCGCTCTGGCCCCGGAGCTGAACCGCGGATTCACCAGCAATGGCCGCGACTCGAGCGTCACGATCTTCGACTACAAGACACTCGCTCCAATCGCGGTGGTAAAGATCCCCGCCCGAGGTCCTGACGCCATCCTCTACGATCCGGCGACGAAGCGCGTCTTCACCTTCAACGGTGGCACCAGCAACGCGACGGCGATCGACGCAACGAATGGAACTGTCGTTGGAAATGTCGACCTCCAGGGTAGACCGGAAGCCGGAGTGGCTGACGGTGGGCGCATTTACGTCAACCTCGAGGACAAGAGTCAGATCGCGGTGTTCGATCCCAAGACGCTTGTCGTTCTCGCGAGATGGCCGCTCGCTCCCTGTGATGGGCCGAGTGGAATGGCGATTGACCGCGTTCACCAGCGCCTGTTCTCCGGGTGTGGCAACAAGACCATGGCCATCGTTGACATGAAGACGGGCAAGGTCGTCGCGAGTCCCGCTGTGGGTGATGGTGTGGATGCCGCCGGATTCGATCCCGCGACGCAGCTCGCGTTCACTTCGAATGGTGAGGGATCGATCACTGTCGTGTACGAGGACACGCCGGACAAGTACACGGTCGTTGAGACGGTGCCGACGCAGCGCGGGGCGCGCACGATGGCCGTGAACCCGATAACTCATCGGCTCTACACTGTCACCGCCAATTTCGGCCCGACCCCGGCGCCCACTCCCGATCGTCCTCGCCCGCGTCCGCCCATGATCCCGGGTTCGTTCGTCATCCTGGAGCTCGACCGCTAGCTCTTTCTCTTAGGAATTCAGTCGAGCAGCGCAAGCAGCTGCGCCAGGATTCGCTCGGTCATGCCCCAGATCACGTGACCCTCGTGTCGAAACGCGCGACGATCCATCTGGATCCCCCGCGCAAACACGGTCGTCTCCGTCCAGGACGCCGCACGTCGAAGCGCCTCGAGCGGAACCCAGAACGCCAGCGCGACCTCGTCGCTCAACAACAACCTGTCGACACGACTGAGCAGCACCACGTACGGCCGCACCATTATCGCCGGCAACTTGACGGTCTGCGGACGAAGATCGTCCAGCCTGCCAATCACCATCCCATCCCGCTGGAAATCGATGCCGGTCTCCTCGCGCGTCTCCCGGAGCGCGGTATCGGCTAGACTCACATCCCCAGCCTCCTCTCTTCCGCCCGGAAAAGCGACCTGCCCGCTCCAGGGATCTGCGGGATATTCCGCCCGCTTGATGAAAAGCAGCTCCGGTGCCCCACCCTCTCCCGCGCGAAAGATCAGGGCGACCGCTGCTCGGCGTACCCCTTCCTCATTTTCCGGCGCAGCCGCTTTGCGCGCGTCGAGGGCGGAGCGCAGCCTCACAATGTCCGGATGCTCCAAGAGCGTCGTCAGGTCTTCGCTCACGTCAGTCCCACCTTAACTCACATGATCACAAAGTCGCGTTCCGGACGAAGAACTTCACCGTGTCCCGCACGACCTGCTCGAGAACTGGCGGGGCTGCGCCCAACGGATGCTTCGCATCGAATCCGTGATTCGCCCCTTCGATGAGACGAAGCGTGCTCACGCCAAGCGACAACGCGTGAAGGCGCTCGGCGTCAGTACTTCGTACGGTCTCGTCACCCGTTCCATGCACGATCAGCCACGGCACTTTGATCTTGGCCGCAGCCGCGGCAATGTTGAGCTTCGTGTTCCCATGAAGCTCAACATCGTCGAGAAGGTCGGTTCCAAGGCGCATCACCTGGCCAGTGCGCGAGTTGACGACCTCGGCATAGCCTTGCTTGCGCCACATGATACCCTCCTCGGGTGTCCACCAGTTCGTGCGGCCGATCGCGGCCCACGTCACCAGAGACTTCACCTCCGCCTCCTGCGCCGCGGCGTAAAGAATCGCCATCGCCCCGCCGCGTGAATGCCCGAACAGGCCGAATTCGCCATCTATGAGTTTCTTTCTGCGCGCATAGTCGACGACGTTCGCGATGTCGTCCTGTTCCTTCGAGAACGTATTTCCGGCGAACGCATCGGACTGCGTGAATGACTCGCGGTCGGGTCCGATGCCGCTCCCCGAAAAATCGAAGGTGATCGCCGTCAGACCAGCATCTGCAAGCGATCTGGCGAGATACGGAAAGAACGCCCAATGAGCGAACCCTTTGAAGCCATGACAGACGATCACCGATCCAAGCGGAGAATCCGCAGGATAAACCTCTCCGCGAATGAACAGTCCATCCGCGCACGGGATCTCGAACGCTTCCGGACTCTTCGAGCTGACCTCGGTCACCCTTCGAC
>JALYZH010000190.1 GCA_030948945.1 Gemmatimonadota bacterium
ATCCTCGGCTGCCCATTTCCGGCGCCGCGTACTGGACATCGTTCACGCTCGATGAGCCGAATCGAATACTCTACGTTCCCACCGGCAACCCGGCGCCCGATTTCGACACCGAGCTGCGCAAGGGTGACAATCTCTACTCCAACTCGGTGATTGCGCTCTCGTCCGGTAGCGGCCGAATGCTCGCCTGGAACCAGCTCATGAAGCGTGACAACCACGACTGGGATGTAGATACTCCGCCAACATTGGTGACGACGCGCTCGGGTCGTTCGATCGTCGCTTCGGCAAACAAGGACGGTCTGCTTTCGATCCTCGATCGTTCGCGTGTGACCCACGGCCAGAGTGATCCTGCCTTGACGCTGCAGCTCATTTCTCAAACCCCGACCACCACGAGACTCAACGCGAACGTACCGCTGTCGAGAACTCACTCGACGCACTTCTGCCCGGGAATTCAGGGTGGCGCCGAGTGGAACGGCGCGGCCTACAGTCCCCAGACCAACTCGCTGTACACAGCCGCCGTCGATTGGTGCGCCAACGTGCAGCTCAAGCGCGACACGATCAACATTCCGGCGCCGAGCGCGGGCTTCTGGTTCGGCGCGGAGACTCCGCTGGCGAAGATCCAGGATCCACCGGCCCGGGCGAAAGGTTGGTTCACGTCGTTCGACGCCGAGAATGGGAGCGTGCGTTGGAAATACCAGGCAGGGCATCCGATGTTGGCTGCTGTCACTCCCACCGCCGGCGGTGTGGTGTTCGCCGCCGATCTGGGCGGTCAGCTCTACGCGTTCGACGCTTCTACCGGTCGTGTTCTCTGGCAGACGAATGCCGGGCAGTCCGTCGGCGGTGGGATCGTCACTTACATGGCCGGCGGACAACAGCTCGTGGGAGTCGCCTCGGGCATGAAGTCGCCGGTGTGGCCGGGCGCCTCGACGCAGAGCCGGATTCTCGTATTGGGCCTACGTTAGGGATAGCATCGGCGACAACGAGCTCTGAGTCGGCGTCATCATCTCGGCGCCGCTCTCGGTGATCGCCATGATGTCTTCCAGGCGAATCCCGAATTTCCCGTACTGGTAGATCCCCGGCTCGTCACTGAAAGTCATGCCCGGCTGCATCACGATCTGACTGCCGCGCACGAGGTATGGCCATTCGTGTCCTTCGAGTCCGATGCCGTGGCCGAGTCGGTGGGTGAAGGTGCGATAGTCGGGACCATAACCGGCATCGGTGATCACTTTCCGCGCGGCCGCGTCGACATCGCCGCATCTCTTTCCCGGAGCTGCGGCCGCTAGCGCGCTTCTCTGCGCCTCGTGCACGATGTCGAAGACTTTCTGTGCCTCCGGTGCGGGCGTGCCGAAGACGACCGTGCGCGTCATGTCCGATTGGTAGCCGAGAACGTTCGTCCCGCCGTCGACGAGCACGACCTGGTTCTCCTCGAGGGAGCGCGGCTTCGGGAGTCCATGCGGGTACGCGGACGACTCGCCGAACAGCACCAGCGCGAACCCACCCGGGTAGCCCCGCTTCGCAAAGCCGTCCAACACATTTCGCGCGAGCTCGGCCTGAGTCATTCCCGCTCGCAGCGTTTTGAACGCGTCGCGATAGGCGTCGAGCGTGATGCGATTGGCGTAGCGCATGATCTCGATCTCGTGCGCCGACTTCACTCCCCGACAGGCATTGGTGATCGCCTCGGCGGTACCAAACTGAATCGCCGGATTGGCGAGACCCACCTCGTTGTAGACGAAAGTGCGGGCGCTGCCATCGATCGCGACTTTGCCGGTCGTGACGCCCCAATCCCTGAAGACGCCCGCGATCAGCGCCTCGGGACTCTGATCTTCCTGCCAGACGCGGATCTCGAATCGCCCGCCAACCTGGTCCTCGGCGCGCTGCTGTTCGAATCCTGGCGCGACGACGATGGGCTTTCCGGTTTGTGGCAGAATGAAGGCGAAGAGGCGCTCGCTTCGCGACCAGTCGATGCCGGCGAAGTACGTCATGTTCGCGCCCGGCTCGATGAGCAGGGCTGAGTAGCCGAGCTCTTTCATGAGGCGTTGCGCCTTGTCGCGGCGTTGAACGCGCTCTGCCTCGCTTATGGGTGGAGGCGCGTCAGGGGGAAGGGATCGAATAGGATTGGCGTTGGAGCTCCCGTCATACCGATCATCGATCGGATTTGCGAGAACGGTGGAAGGAGCAACGCCGAGCACTGCCACACTGCCGGCGAGGGCGGCCCCACGTTGAACGAACTCTCTGCGTCGCATGTGTCTCCCGGGAAGGCGTACGTACTGAAGAAACGATGCGTCGGACCGGGAGATCTAACCAGAGCAGCAAGCCGGACGGTAGCTTTCGCAGAACCCCACTTCACCACTGGGAGCTCGGAATGATCAGGCGTGCACTGTTGGTACTCTGCGTTCTGGCCTCGCCGGCGTCGGCGCAGGACAGCACGGTTACGCTGTGGACGCGCGAGGTTTTGAATTCCTCAAAGCTGAACGAGCAGCGCTCCATATATGTAGTGACGCCGGAGGGTTACCGGGCAGGGACCAATCGCTATCCGGTGCTGGTGATTCTGGACGCCAGCGATCGACCGCAGTTCAACCTCGCTATCGCCAACGTGGCTTTCCTGGGGAACCGAGGCGCGATCCCCAATCTTATCGTTGTCGGGATTCCAAATGGAAAAGATCGAACCCACGACCTGACGCCGACCGCGATCGGCGCGACCGCGAAAGACTTTCCGACGGCCGGCGGAGCCACGGCCTTCTCCGATTTCATCGTCGACGAGGTCCTTCCGCTCGTTCGAGCGAAGTATCGGACGCTGCCCGGGGTCATCCTGGCCGGACACTCGTTCGGCGGACTCGTTGCGCTCGAAGTCGCAGCGAACAAACCGGGAGCGTTCGCCGGCGTGATCGCGATGAGCCCGGCGCTCTGGTGGAACGAATCGAGCGGGGTAGTGGCTTATTCCGACGCCATTGCAAGAGCGACCAAGCGACAGCGCCTGTTCGTCACGAGCGGTGGCTTGGAGGCCGACATCGATAAGCCGACTGTGCTCCTCTCTCGCCGACTGGATTCACTCAAGCCGGCCTATACTGCATTCGGGCACCAGCGCTACCCGGAAGCCACCCACGGCCTGACGCCGGCTCCGAGTCTCGTCGATGGACTGCGCTTCATTTTCGAGCCCATCTCGGTCGCGAAACTCCCCATCTCGACGCTCGGCCCCGGCACGGACTCGGCGACCGCTATGAGGGCATTCCTCGAATCGAAGCGACGGTACGCGCTTGGGGCTCACGACTTCGGACTCGACGAGCGGTTCCCGGAGATGGCGACGAATCAATTTGGATACGGCGTATTGCAGGCCCTCAAGAATCCAGCCTTCGCCGTCTGGGCGTTCCGTCAGAACGTCGATCTCTATCCCGAATCAGCGAACGTGTATGACAGTCTGGGCGACGGACTCCTAGCGATGGGAGATACGACGGCCGCGATCGCTCAGTTCCGGCGCGCGGTCGACGTTGCGGTCCGCACGAACCATCCAGTGATCGGAGAGAGCATGAGGAAGCTCAACGCACTCGAGGAGAGTCGAAGCAAAGCAAAGGGGAAGTGAGGGTCGCATGAGCATCACGGTGTAGTGTTCCCATGTAGGGCGCTGCTGACGGCGAGTGTGATAAAACCTCAGGTTGAGGACTTCCGTTTGCTCAGAGCCAGCAACGCCTCGAGCTCGGGGAGGTGCTCGAAATCGCGCGGCCGACCCGCGGCCCGCTTGGCGTTGATCAGCCACGGAAGCTCTAGAACGCTGAAGCTTACGCCGAGTGCGGTAATCCTTTCTGAATGCTTTCGCACATCGGCGTACGAACCAACCCCCGCGATCCTGTCCATCACATCGATATCCCCCTCGGTCGATGTCAGGGTCAGAATCGGCGCGCCAAGAAGCGTGCGGTCGTCCATGATGAAAGGAAGACCCGCCTCCACCCCTCGCGGGTAGGCTTTCCAACGGGCGAGCAGCGTGGCTAGTGCGACGAGGTTGCCGTCGAGTGCGTCGTAGCAGATGTCGAGATCATTCGTCACGCGGGAAGAGCCATGCGCGGCCGCGGCGAGGCCCCCGACAACGACAAAGCGCACCTTGCTGGCGATGAGCCCGCTCAGCATCGAGGCGAAGCTCACTTCTGCTTCCTCCGCATGTCACGCAGGAAGAGAGCGTTGGCCTCGAGCATCGCGAGGCGCTCGGCGGGCGTTCGCGCGAGCGCCGACTCGATAAGACCCAGGTCTACTCCATACTGATGCGCCGAGTTGATCGCTTGTCGACCGACGGCGGGACGCGGAGGACGTCCTTTCCGCTTTGGAGTCTCATGCACGCACGCACGAGAAAGGTTGCCTAGAAAGATCGATTCATAGCGGGCCGGGTCGACCACGATAGAGGCGGAATGCGACGGGTCCGCGCCGATTGTCACCGGCATGCCCGATTGCGCCACCCGAAGCAATGCGGTGGCGGCGGCTGCGGCCGTCTTGAGAGGCAATCCGAGCGCTTCCGTCAGTAGCCGGACGAATCCCCACCATCTCGCTTCGCTGGCGTTGTAGCGAAGGCGCCGGCGTAGAAGGGCGGCAGAGTTCATGATCCATTTGATATCGGCTGCCGAAGCGACGGCAAACTGGCGTACTGTCATGGTTAAATATGTCTAATTACTAGACATAATTCAAGAGTATCGAAGTGTAGGACTCCGGCTTACAGCCGGCTTGGCGAAGAACTGACACGACAGTTGCCGAGGGCCCGACTGCCTCGGTCAGCGCCCGGTGGTATCCTGCGTCGTTTCTACGAGATCACCGGAGCACTGAAATGATAAGCTTTACCGTCGCTCGCCAAACGGCAGCCGTGGCTGCATTCACCATAGCGCTCGGTTGCGGATACGACTCCACTACGCCCTACCCATCACCGATACCAGATCTCTCGGTCCAGGAGGGACTCTGGACTTCCAGCGGTAGTAGTCCCGCAATTCTCCGACTGGCGCCGAGCCAGCTCCTCACGACTGGGGACCGCGCGCCGGCGACGGAGATCAGCACGCAGAGCGCCAAGCTATTTGACCTGAACGGCGTCGCGTTCAACACCGACGGCACACTGTGGGTCACCAGCCAGGACGATTCCATGCTGGTCGCCTTCGCTCCCACCTCTCTAGCCGGATCGGGGGCAGCCGCTGCCACCACGGTGATCGCACACACCAACGGCTCGCTCAGCGCACCGACCGGTCTCGCATTCGACAGACAGCACCGGCTGTGGGTCGCCAACTTCGGCAATGGAACCATCGTCCGCTTCGATCCAGCGCAGCTGATGTCCAGCGGATCTCCAGTCCCCGCCGTGACCATATCCGGGCTCGGCAAGCCAAGCGCCCTCGCCTTTGACGCGGCCGGATCGCTCTGGGTGTCCGACGGTGGGAGAAACAAGGTAGTGAGCTACAGCGAGGAGCAGCTCGGCGCGTCGGGATTGCTGACTCCTCGAGTCGTCATCAGCGCCAGAGCTACATCTATCGCCACTCCGACCGGGATCGCCTTCGACGCCGAGGGGAACCTGTGGGTCGCAAGCGTTGGCAATCAAACCATTGTCGCCTTTACACCGGCGCAGTTGACCGCGACAGGATCGCCCATTCCTCAGGTCGTGCTCTCCACGAACGCGGGTTCGCTGCTCATTCCCACCGGGCTGGCCTTCGACTCAGACGGAAGTTTGTGGGTCATGGGCGCAGCCGGCGCGCTCGAGAAATTCCCGAGAACAGCGCTCAACACGACGGGGGCACCGGCGCCGAGCGTCAGGATCACGGTCACCGGGCACGTGGGGTACTGGAGCGTGGCCCTCTGGCCGACGCCCGGCTAGTTACTTGAGGAGCTCGTGCGCCGCCACGTACCGCACGAGCTCCTCTCTGGATTTGAGTCCCATCTTCTCGAGCAGCCGGGTCCTGTAGGTACTCACCGTCTTCGTGCTGAGACGAAGCTGCGCGGCAACATCCTTTACCATCATACCGCTGCCCAGCGCGCGCAGAACTTCGAACTCTCGATCACTCAAACGTTCGTGTGGAGCACGCGTCAGGCCGCCATCCATCATGCCGGCCAATCTTTCCGCCATCGATTCACTCACGTATTTGCCGCCGCGCGCCACCCGGCGAATCGCGTGAACGAGCTGGTCCGGTGAGTGATCCTTCGTTAGATATCCCGCCGCTCCACCCTGCAGCGAGCGCGCGGCCCACTGATCCTCGGGGTGCGCGCTCAACACCAGCACCTTTACGGTTGGGTGCCGGGAGCGGAGGTCGCGAAGCGTCTCGATGAAACCGGCGCCGGGCATGCTGACGTCGAGCAGGATGACGTCCACCGCCGCCGTAGCCAGCAGACGAAACAGCTCGGCGCCGGTCGACGCCTCTCCGACTACCGAGATACCCGCGTCGTCGCTCGCGATCCGGCGAAGACCCTCGCGCACGATCGGGTGATCGTCGGCGATGGCGAGGCGGATCATCGCGCCACTCCCGCACCGAGAGGAACGCGGAGGAGCACGGTGGTGCCGCGACCCGGCCGCCCGGAGATGCTGAACTCGCCGCCGCACGCCAGCGCGCGCTCCCTCATGCCGACCAGTCCGAGAGACTTTGTCCCGTCCAGACATCCCGACATGCAGCCAACACCGTTGTCCGAAACCTCGAGCGTCAGAAGCGTGCGAGTCTGCTCGAGCCGAATCGTGACGCGCGTCGCTTTCGCGTGTCTCGCTATGTTGGTCAGCGACTCCTGGAGAATCCGGAATGCGGAGCTGCCGAGATCGTCCGGAATCGCGGCATCATCGATGGACTGTTCCATCACGACCTCGATGCCGGTGCGCGCGCGAAACTCCTGCCCCTGCCATTCGAGCGCGGCCGCGAGACCAAGCTGATCCAACACGCTCGGCCGCAGCGAGGTGGCGATGCGGCGCACGGCGTTCAGGGTCTGATCGATCCGCTCGATGATGGACACGCATTGGGCCATCACCTCGTGATCGCGGGGAAGGCGGTTCTTCATCCAGGAGATGTCCAGCTTGAGCCCGGTCAGCGCCTGGCCGAGCTCGTCGTGGATCTCACGCGCGATCTGAGTGCGCTCTTCTTCGCGCACCTTCTGGAGGCGCGATGCCAGCGCACGGAGCTGTTCACGAGAGGCCTGCAGATTTTCACGGGCGCGATGCCGGTCCGTCACGTCGCGCTGGATTCCGAAGTGACCGGCGATGCGGCCATGGTCATCGTAGACCACCATGTAGTCGCCCTCGATGCGCATCGGTGTACCGTCGAGGCGCCTCTCATCGGTTTCAGTGTGCAGATGTCCCCGGTCGAAGAATTCGCGCCACCGCGTCTTCGCGTTGGTCAGGTCGTGTGCGAAGAATTGCTCTGGGGTCACTCCCAGAAGGTCTTCAGGCGTCGCGGCGTTGAACTGCGCGACGATGGCAGGGTTCACCTTGGTCATCCGCTGGTGCTCGAAGACATAGTCGAGCACCTGATCCTTGTCGACGTGATCTCCCCATTCCACGGGCTCGTCGAGCATCATGAAGAAGAATCCGTCGAGCGATTGAGCAAAGAAGCGCTCGAGCAGTTGTTCATTCTCGAAGTCGACTGGATCGGACATTTGCCGCTGCCATCCCTGGGAGACTGAAAGGTATGGTTTGGAGTGGCGGATGCCAAAGAGGGCCGAGTTCTGCGCCTCGACCCTCTTTGTCGGGGTTAGAACGCCGCCTTAGGCTCCCCGAAGATCACATTGTCCAGCACCACCAGATCCACTGTGCCGCCAACGGCGGTAACGTCGTTTACGTTGGCACCCAGCGCGCCGGTGCCGAGCGTGATCCGCACCCGCGCGATGATCGCCTGGTCGAACGTGACGGCCAGGAACGACAGCCCCGCCGGGTCCGAGCGAACGGGCGCGGCGAAGATGCCCAGACTCGAGCCATCCTTCGACGCGTAGGCGGGATTGATCTCAGCAAAGAGTGTGGAGTCATTGCGGAATCCGGTGCCGGCGGTGGTGAAGACCGCGCCCGACTTCACGGTGGTATTGAAGAAGTCTGCCGGGAAGTCATTCCTGTTGTCGAACGGATTGGCGCCGACGCCATCCCAGTTGATCTCACGGCGGCCGGCTGGCTGCTCTCCGGCAGTACCGCCGTTGGATGCGCCGAGCAGGGTCCGGAACGCATCGACCTCGGGCGTGATATTCCCGGTGGCGGTCAATACGGTCGCCTGCGGTGGAACGGGGTTGGTAACCGAATCGTTGCTGCAGGCCGCAATCGCAGCGACAGCTGCGAGCGCCATGAATTTCATTGTGTGCATCTGTATCTCCTCGTTGCAGGAGAACGGTACGCGTCGGGCGTGCTGTGGAGGATCGGACAAATGGCGCTCGATCGGTGGGATTTTCGTGATCGCTCGCGTAGGGCGCGGGATTACAGGTGTAGGACGCGAGCCGACGCCGAGCGTGGCAAAAGCCCGATCGAACAAGTGTCGGGCGGCTGACTGCCCGGCCCAACACGCGGTGGTATCCTCTCGGGTGTTGGCATTTCAGCCAACGACCACAACGATAGGATACATGTATGCGAATCTTGCTTTCACTGACCGCCGCGCTTGCCCTGATCGGATGCAGCGGTACGTCGTATTCCGCGGTAGTCGACCCTGGGCCCGTTGCCACCACGAGCGTTTCTCTCAGGAACACTGCGTTCAGTCCGGGCGCAATTCGGGTAGTGCCGGGAGCAACAGTGCAGTTCACCAACAATGACGGAATAGCGCATAACGTCACGTTCTCATCCGCCGCAATAACCGGGGCGACGGATTTTGCTACCGGCGTCCGCTCGGTGGTGATGCCGGCTACGCCGGGTACGTACGCATATCGCTGCACGATTCACCCGGGCATGACGGGGTCAGTTCTTGTGCAATAGTTGAAGCCCCGCCTTTGGGGTTTTAGATTGCAGGTGTCGCCTGACTCGGCGCCAAAATCTGCCCACTGCCCCTTGGTGTAACTGGCAACACGCCTGATTCTGGATCAGGAGAGTCCAGGTTCGAAACCTGGAGGGGCAATGAAGGAGACGGTCCGATAAGGACCGTCTCTTTTTTGTCAGCTGACGCCGCTCAGAAAATGTTGACTGCGCGCGCAGCGAGGATCAGCACAGCCCCGAAGGCGATCATCGCCTGGACCATCATCATGAGCTTCGCCCAGCGCGACAGCACCGGCACATCAGTCGGTGAGAACGCTGTGGACGTATAGAAGGAAAGAGCGAGATAGTCTACGAAGCCGGGCCGCCAACCCTCCGCCTCGGCCACAGACAGCCCGTTGGTTCCAGGCTCCAGGACCGCCATCTGCGGAAAGAGGAAGGCCCCCTTGAGGTGGGCGTGGAGCTGATCTCGCGCGTGGGGACCGCCGGCGTCGAGTCGCCAGTACCACGCGGCAAACACGATCACGTTCGCTACCCAGATTGTTGCAGCCGACTCGAGGAGCTCGTGAGCGATCAGCGTGTGGCCAGGCAGAGCGAGAACGAGCGTCACCAGACTATAGAGCATCTCCAGCGTCAGCAGCCCGAGATTGGCGTAGCTCAGAGCGGCGTTCAGCCTGTACCGGTGACCACGATGGGCGAGGACTGCTCCTGCCAGCAGAACAACGTTCGCCGGCGTGAGCGCCCATGGTGGCGCGAGACTGAGCTCTCGCGGCAGCGCGAAAGGCAGAAAGCCCGCGGCAAAGACAGCGAAGACCGCGGGCCAGCGTGGCTCTGCTACCTTCTCGGTGCGTGCGATAGATCAGCGGGTTTTTGTTTTTACTTTGCCGCCTGCTTTTTCGCGACCTTGTTCCGATGATGCTGGACTTCCGCGCCAACAGCGGCTCCTACCAGTGCGCCGTGCTTGCGATGGCTCATATGCCCGGCGACTGCCCCTACCGCCGCACCCTTCAGCACGCTGTGAAGCTTGTGAGGTGTTGCCTGTTGAGAGGTGGCCAGACCCATCGGGGCGAAAAGAAGTCCGGCGGAAAGAAGAGCGGCCTTTATCTGGGTTCTTCCTATTGAGCGAGTCATTCTGGATTCCTCGTTGAGTTGGAGAGCAATCCTCAGTAAAGGCGAAACCGGTGCCACCTTCCCTATGCAGAGGCACTGACTTTCCGCCGGTCGAATGTCTTAACAAAATCTTAGCGCCGAACGATGGGTTACGGCCACCACCGCTTGTTCGAATACGACCGGCCAAAAACGGCGTGGAGCGCTTCACGCGCATCAGCGGTCATGACCACGAGATCCAGCCGATCAGCGAGGCGAACCACTTTCGAAAAATCCGTGTACCGGCTGAAGCTGTGAAAGAAGCCCGCGGGTCCACCGTGTACGAGCTTGCCGAGGAGAATGTCGGGGGTGAGGAGGAGCTCGTAGATGTAGAAGGACTTCAAGGTCTTGTCCGTCGGCAGGTCCTTCATGTTGGTTCCGCGAGGAAGAGATCCGTGCTTACCCCACTGAACGTCGATCTGGGGCGGTCCCCGATTCAGCCAGGGAGTATGCAGCATCGTACCGTGCCAGTAGGTCCACAACTCGGTTGGGGCGTGAGTAGTTGGATCGTAGCCAACATACACGACCTCTTCATCCGAAGGCTTGGCCCACGGCGCCCATTGGCCGTTCACATCGTGCCGCCAGAGAAGATGGTAGGCAATGATGGGCCTCGTCGGATGGACGACGGCCACGACCCGGTCGAGTGGAAACGGCTCGTCGGGCTGGAGGTAGAGAATCGGGGCGAGCGACTTGGCGAGCGACCAGGTTGCGCTGTCCGCGCGGAGGGGCGCCAGATCCGGAAGGGGAGGGGCGTAAGCTCCGCGACTGCAAGCGCCCAGCATTGCCACTGTCGCGAGGATTAAGGCAGGGCGCACCATGAAACTGAACCTAACGCGAATTCGCCGCCAGGAACTTCCGGAGCGCGGCCAAAGTCTACGTTCGTCCGTGATCTTTGGTCCCGTTAATGTCGGTTCCCGCCCTCGCGAAACTAAAAACTAAGTTATCGCGTACGCCAGCCCATGGACAAATGGAGCTTGTGAATGCGGTCGATACAGACGTACGCAAGGGTTGCCGGAGTTCTCTTCCTGGTCTCGATGGTGGCGGGCTTCTTTGGTGAGCTGTACGCGCCGTCGCATATCATCGTGTCGGGTGATGCTGCCGCGACTGCGAAAAACATCGTCGCGTTCAACACACTGTTCCGCGCCGGCTTTGCCAGCTACTTGGTCGAAGCCGTGTGTGACATCACGCTGTCCCTGGTGATGTACGAATTGCTCAGGGCTGTCCGAAAGGATCTTGCGCTTCTCGCTGCGTTCTTCGGGCTCGTATCCACCGCGGTGTTCGCTATCGCCGAGCTCTTTTATTTTGGCTCTTCGCTCCTCGTGGGTGGGGCCGGATATCTGAAGAGTTTTTCTCCTGATCAAGTGAATGCCCTCGGGCTGCTCTCGCTCAAGATGTACGGATTGGGCGGCGGGATATTCATGGTGTTTTACGGCTTGGCAACTTTTCTTCGGGGGTATTTGATCTATCGATCGGGCTACCTGCCCAGGGCACTCGGCGCGCTCATGGCGCTTGCCGGCCTGGGATTCATTGCGAGCAACTTCCTGCAGGTCCTCTCGCCCGCATATGCATACGACGTACTTCTTCTGCCCATGTTTCTCGCCGGAGTGTCGGCGACCGTGTGGCTGCTGGTGAAGGGCGTCGACGTCCAGAAGTGGGAGGCGAGGGCGGTGAGCGTCGTTTAATCAGCTGGAGGGCGCCCGCCCTTTTTGTTAGCTCGACCACCCCGACCGTGACATTCCGACGCGCGAATGAGTCCTCCCGGTGTATACCACAGAGAGATCACAACGTTGACGTGGGGTCGGTTCACGAGGCTTAGCCGCGGTTTGGTAGCATTGGCGGGAGGAGCGTTGCTAAGCGCGACAGCCGCCGACACCGCCTCCGCGCAATCTGCCAGCGAGCTCGGGGCCTGGGACGGACTTGTTCTGTCGCCGATTGGCGCGTTGACTCCGATAGCTCGTGTCGGGGACGACCGGGACTTCCGCCAGAGTGATCTGTGGCTCCGATACGGTCGCTGGAGATACAACGTAGACGACGCGATCCACAACAACGTTGGCGTAACCTTCTTTCGCCGGCCACGCTCCGGCAGCACCGAGATTGGGTTCACCGCTGCCTATCTCTCACTGTCGTGCCCGACGTGTGCATCGTGGCTGTCCGGGGGCATAAGCCTTCAATCGACATTCCGGCGGGTCGAACTCGTCGACGGCCGTTGGCGAACATTGGGAGTGCGAGTCGACATCGGTGGTGCTCGCTATCTGGGTGAGGGTCACACGACCGCGGCCTCGGCTGCCGTCGAGGCTGTCTTCAACGGCGGCGTCCCCTTCGTCCGACACTCGCAGTTGTCGGTCGAGCTGACGGAGGGTTTCGGGCTCGCTCGCATCGCCTACGTGGACGGAATCGACGGCGGAATGAGACCCACCCTCGGAGCGGCCCTGGCCTGGACTTTCAAAGCAGGGTTGGCTGTCAACGTTGGCGTGGAGAGAATCGTTCTCGCCGACGCGCCTCCGCAAGTCGGAATCGGGTTGTCCTGGAGGATGCGATGAGCGGCAGACCAGGCGTTTCGTTGCCGCCGTGTGTGGTGGCGATCTTGGCTGCGGGATTCCTGGTGAGTTGCGCTCCGCAGGGAATCCTGGGCACGAGCGGGAACTGGAAGCGCGGAACAACGACGCACTTCATCACGGTCGGATCTGCGCCGCGGGACTACATCCTCCACGTTCCCCAGCGTCGGCCGGTTCTTTTGGGAGGCGCCGTTCGTCCATACTCGCTCGTGCTGGTTTTGCACGGGAGCGCCGGCACTGCTGACGACATACGTCAGACTTCCCAGATGGACTCTCTGAGCGAGGTGTTGCGCTTTGCCGTCGCATACCCGAGCGGGACTAACGGCGGCGGATTGTACCCGACGGATTGGAACGGCGGAACGTGTTGCGGGGCCGCCGCCAGAAATAACGTGGATGATGTCGGCTTCCTTGCCGCACTCGTGG
>JALYZH010000193.1 GCA_030948945.1 Gemmatimonadota bacterium
TCGATCGCCTGCACCAGACCCTTGTCCCACGGGGTGACGGTGAGGAGACGCGGCTCGGGAGCGGCGACGCTCGCCACCTGGTTGAGCGGCATCTGGTTGCCGTAGGCCTCGATGCGCACGGTGTCGAGGAGGCTGGTTGTCGCCTTGCCGGTGCGGATGGAAGCGAGCTCGCGCTTCGAGCTGTCGAGCGATTTCTCCATCTGGGCGCGGCAGTCCTTCACGATCTGCGGAATGGTCATCATTGAACGAGAGTTCCCACTGTTTCGCCCTGGAGAGCGCGTGCGACTTCTCCGTGACGATGGATGTTGAGCACGATGATCGGGACTTTGTTTTCCTTGCACAGCGTGATGGCCGTCTGGTCCATCACTCCCAGCTCCTGCGTCATCACGTCCTTGTAGCTGATCGTCTCGAAGCGGGTGGCCTTGGGATCGAGCTTCGGATCGGCGGAGTAGACGCCGTCAACGCTGGTCGCCTTCACGATCACGTCTGCCTGGATCTGAATCGCCCGGAGAGCGGCGGCGGTGTCGGTGGAGAAGTATGGATTCCCCGTCCCTGCGGCGAAGATCACCACGCGCTTCTTGTCGAAGTGGCGGATGGCGCGGCGTCTGATGAACGGCTCGGCGATCTCCTTCATTCCGATCGCCGTCATCACGCGCGTCTCCACTCCCGCCTTTTCGATCACGTCCTGGACGGCGAGAGCGTTTATGACGGTGCCGAGCATTCCCATGTAGTCGGCGGCGACGCGGTCCATTCCCATCTTCGAGAGCTGGGCGCCGCGCACGATGTTGCCGCCACCGATGACGAGGCCGACGGCCGCACCCATCTTGACGATGTCCGAGACTTCAGTGGCAAGTCGCTCGAGGATTGTGAAATCGAAACCGGTGCCCTTCTCCCCGGCGAGGGCCTCGCCGGACAGCTTGAGCAGAACCCGCTTGTACTTGAGATCAGCCAAAGCTGGTCTCTACTCCTCGCCCATCTGGAAGCGGACGAAGCGGCGAACCTGGATATTCTCGCCGACCTTGGCGGATGCTTCTTTGATCAGTTCGCCGATGGTCTTCTTCGGCTCGCGGACCCACGCCTGGTGCACGAGGGCGACATCCTTGTAGTACGCCTCCACCTTGCCCGCCACGATCTTCTCGATCAAGTGGGCTGGCTTGCCACTCTCCTTGACCTGCTCGACAAAGATGCGACGCTCCCGCTCGACTTTGTCCTGCGGGACTTGATCCTTATCGACGGCTGCTGGTGCTGCGGCAGCAATGTGCTCGGCGATCTGCTTCAC
Organism: Gemmatimonadota bacterium; assembly: GCA_030948945.1. Next base: position 1,280 of record JALYZH010000193.1, read on the forward strand.
CAGCGTTTTGAAGTCGTCGGTTCGCGCGACAAAATCTGTCTCGCAGTTTACCTCCACCATCACGCCGACCTTGCCGTTGTGGTGGATGTAGCTGCCGATCATTCCCTCGCTCGTCTGCTTGCCCTGGCGCTTCTCCGCCTTGGCGATTCCCTTCGCACGAAGATACTCCTCGGCCTTAACGGCATCGCCGTTGGTCTCTTCGAGCGCTTTCTTGCATTCCATCATGCCCGCGCCAGTCTTCTGTCGCAGAGCCTGAACGTCTTTCGCTGTGAATTTTTCCTTTGTCATCGTCATGTAGTTTCTCGTTAAAACGCCGCCGGAAATTCTCCGGCGGCGCGAAAGTTAACCTTCCTGCTCGGTCTCGGTGGCTTCCTCTCCTCCGCCACCTTCGTCGCCGCCTGTCTTGAGCCGCGCGGCAATCGCCTCGGGTTTCGCCCGTCGTCTGCGCGGCCTTCTCTTTCTCTTTTTGTCGCCCTCGCCCTCGGGCTCTGCACCGCGATCCGAGCTGTAAGTGTACGATTCGGTCTCTTCGACTTCCTCGCGCACCGGAGCTTCGCGCCGCGCCTCGACGATCGCATCGGCGATCGACTTGGCCATCAGCTCTACCGACCGGATCGCGTCGTCATTGCCCGCGATCGGAACGGTTATGAGATCCGGATCGGCGTTCGTATCGACGACCGCGATGATCGGAATGCCAAGCTTGTTGGCCTCATTCACCGCGATCCGCTCCTTCTTGGAGTCGATCACGAACATGAGTCCGGGAAGACGTGTGAGGTTCTTGATGCCCGAAAGGTTCTTCGAAAGCTTGTCGCGCTGACGGCTCATCATCAGCTGCTCTTTCTTGGTGTAATTCTCGAAATCACCGCCAGCCTCGCTGCCAGCCTCGAGCTCTTTCAGACGGCGAACCTGCTTCTTCACCGTCTGGAAGTTCGTGAGCAGTCCGCCCAGCCATCTCTCCGTCACGTACATCGCTCCGCAACGCTCGGCTTCGCTTTTCACGATGTTGACGAGCTGCCGCTTGGTGCAGACGAAGAGGACGTTGTCGCCGCGGAGAATCACTTCTCTCGCCAGCTTTTGCGCCAGCTCCAGCTGACGCAGCGTCTTCTGCAGATCGATGATGTGGATGCCGTTTCTCTCCGCGAAGATGAAACGACGCATCTTCGGGTTCCAACGGCGGGTCTGGTGTCCGAAGTGGACACCGGCTTCGAGTAGCTGCTCCAGGTTTGGCTGAGCCATTAAGTAAGGATTCCTTCGGGGTTTAACGCTTCGAGAACTGGAACTTCTTTCTTGCCTTCGGACGGCCGGGCTTCTTGCGCTCGACCGCTCTTGCATCGCGCGTCAGCAGCGCCAGATCGCGCAGCTTACGGCGATGTGCTTCATCCATCTTCACCAGAGCGCGCGCAACGGCGAGCCTCAACGCACCTGCCTGTCCCGTCAATCCGCCACCCTCGACCTTGGCCTTCACATCGTAGCGGCCGAGTGTATCGGTGATCGTAAACGGCTGCTGAATGGCGGAGACGTGCGCGGGCCGCGGGAAATAGTCGCCGAGCGTGCGTCCGTTCACCGACCACTTGCCGGAGCCGGGCTTGATGTAGAGACGGCAGACGGCTTCCTTGCGCCGTCCGATCGTGTGCGTCGTATCAGGCATTACTTCTCACTCTTCGGTTTGAGGTCGAGCACTTTCGGCTGCTGCGCTGCATGGGTGTGTTTCGCATCGGCGAATACGCGGAGCTTGTTGCGGAGCGTCTGGCGTCCGAGTGCCGTCTTCGGCAGCATGCCGTAAACCGCTTTCTCGATCACGCGCTCAGGGTGCTTCTCGAGCATCGCCGCGAACGGCGTGAACCGCTCGTGACCCATGTATCCTGTGTGCCTGAAGTACCGCTTCTGCTCCGCCTTCTTGCCCGTCACACGAACCTTGGCCGCGTTGATGACGATGACGTTGTCGCCGGTATCCATGTGGGGCGTGTACATCGGCTTGTGCTTGCCACGGATGATCTTCGCGACCTCGGTCGCCAGACGGCCGAGGACCAGGCCTTCGGCGTCGACGATGTACCACTGGTGCTCGATATCCCGCGGGGTCGCGGAGTAGGTCTTCATGAGGCGAAACGTATGTAAGTGCCGGCCCCCTTTTTGGTTCGAGTAGGGTTCCAAGCGGTTTGATTGCGACTAAGTGGTTTTGCGACAGCCTCTTAAGCTATCCGGCCACGTCGATTGTGTCAACCGCGCCACGCCCGGGAAAACACGAAGGGCCGAGAGATCCTCGGCCCTTCGCATTTCGGTGGCGATGACGGTCTACATCCAACTTCCTACACCGCCGTGACGGCTGCATGCTCCTCGATGATTTCGAGCGTGGGAGTACATGCCATCCTTGCAGCGGGCGATCGCGCCAGCAGGATTGTTGTCCTCTCCTGAGCCCGAGCCAACTGCAACGGTTGAGTTGGAGTTCGCTCGAACTCCCGCTCTCGCCGACGCTCTTGGCGCCGCCGCCGTTCCCGGGGCTCTCACCGGCTCACCGGTCACCCGCGACGTTGCTTCGGCGCCCTTCGCCCCGCCGTGACCCGAGCACGTGCCGCGGCCCGTCGAATTCGAAGTCGTTCCGTCCACGCAAAGCGTCGTGACCTGCGCGCCGGGTGTGCGCTTCGCGACTGCCGTGGCCGCCTTCACCTCGTTCTTTACGACCTTCTTCTGGTGCGTTATCGCTTTCTTGTTGACGCCGCCATGACCGGAGCAGGCTCCGCGTCCCGACGAGATCGATGTAGTCCCGTCCTTGCAGATCGTGGCCGCAGCCTGCGCGTGTAGCGACGAGCCCGACATTGTCGCGACTGCAGCGACCGCCGCAGCAAGAATCCAATTCCGTGATGAGTGCACGCTACCTCCTCGACGCCTGGTGGGTGACAAGGTACGAGGAGCAACGCTTATGCCCGCGCGAAAATGGTTACGCGCGGGCACATTACGGCCAGATTACAGCGTCGCCTCGCGGGAGTCGCTCGACCCGGTGCCGTGCGGTCGTGCCCCTATCACCGCAGCCCGTAAATCGCTCGCAAGCTGTCCCGGATCGATTCCCTGCTGCTGAACGTGCTGTCCGATTCCGCCCAGTACTGCCGGCGCGACGGCCGCCACGATCTTGTTCGCGTCATCGCGACTCATTCCGGTGATGTCGCTCACTCGCTGCGTAACAGCGTCGTGATGATCTCCGAGCACCTGAGGAAGCGGCGCAGACAGTTGCGGATTTTCCGCCTGTGCGGTGGCTTCACGATGGAGATTGTTGGCGCCGCCTGAGTTCGCGCGGGAGGCAATAGCCGCAATTACGAGGGGAATCGCCGCATTGACCGCCTGCTGCGCCACGACCGGGTCAACGCCAAGCCGCTGACTTACCTGCTGTACGGCCGTGCTGGTGACCTGCTGCTGAACCTGTTGTTGTATTGAGTCGAGAATCGAAGACATTGGTTGTCCGGATTGTTGTCGTCGATTTCTAACGCAAGCCGTGTACTCATTGAAGCTGAGCAATGACGCCGCTACTCGAGCCCTATGAGCAGCGCTCCCTTCTCGACCGCGGTGCCGGGGGCTACCTCCACGCTTCTCACGGTCCCCGGCGCTGTCGCACGCAACTCGTTCTCCATCTTCATCGCTTCCATCACCACCAGTCCCTCCCCCGCCTGAACCTTGTCCCCGACTTTCACGTTGATCCGAACGATGAGTCCCGGCATCGGCGCGCGTACAGGCGCGGGTCCAACCGGACCGGTGGTCGCCGCCGACAAATCGCGAATCGCGCGCGTTCGCTCGTCGAGCGCCTCTGCCTCGAACCGATATCCGTCGATCCAGAGCGTGTAGCGTCCGCGACCCTGACGCCGCCGAGCCACCACCCGATAAACCTGGGTGCCGATCTTCACCATGCGGATTGGGCTGCCCTCGATATCGGACAGCTCCGCGTGCGCTGGGGTCGCGTCTTCGTAGCTAACGCCATCGGGCCCGAGCGTCACGGATTTCCGCTCGTGGTTCAGACGCACGACGTATTTCATCCGGCTGATATCGCCGCCGACGGGCGAAGCTCACACACAGTCTCGACGTGCGCGGTCTGCGGGAACATGTCGAATGCCCGCGTTGAATCGATTTCGTAACTCGGAAGTCTCGAGATGTCGCGCGCCAGCGTCGCCGGGTTGCAGCTCACGTAGATCACCGCGCCGGTGTGGGAGGCATTCGCTTCCAGAGTCTCCGTCACGCGAGCGTCGACGCCCGCGCGCGGCGGATTCAGGATCACGAGATCCGCCGGGAGCACCGTCGGCAGAATTTCCTCCACCCGTCCCAGAAGTGCGCGAGACGGTGCACGGAGCTTCGATGAAGACCACTCCGACGCATCTGGGTCGAGCTCTATCGCTGTTACCGGTGTGCCGGCTTCGCTCAATTGCACCGCGGTCTCCCCGGCACCGGCGTACGCGTCGACGGCTGTGCGTGGATGCAACGCGAGCGAGCGCTCGATCACGTATCGGCCGAGAACGTCCGCCATCTCCGCATTCACCTGCGAGAACGACGCGCTGGGCGTTCTGTCCGTGCGCTTATCGTATAGAAGGCGTCGCGGTTTGTCATCCGCTGGCTCCCACCAAACCGCTGAGAGCGAGGGAACAGCCGACGCGAACTGGTCGCGCGCCGCCCAGCTCTCTCCACCCATCATCACCAGCGTCGGTCCGCCGCTCGTCATCCTGATGCTTCCGCGCAATTCCACGGCGTCGGGAAAGTACGCGTCAGCCTCCATGACCTCGTGCCACGCCGACACGACGCGCCGATCCGTGATCGGACAATCCGAAAGCGGGAAGACGCGAACAGGATCGTCGTAGGGGTGCAGTCCGGCAATCCACCGCGCTCCGCGCCGGCGCATCGCCAGCGTGAGCTTGGTGCGGTAGCGCCACTCTTTCGGACTGCGCTCGATTGGCGGCGGTTCTATCGATCGCTTGCCAATGCGCTGCAGGGAATCTCGAATGATCATCTGCTTCGCCGCGAGCTGCGAGTCATATGTCATGTGCTGCAGCTGGCAGCCTCCGCACTTGTCGCGGCTGTAGTGCGGACATGGCGGATCGATTCGGACCGGCGAGCGGGTCACTATGCTGCGGAGCGAACCACGAGCGAAATGTCCTCGTCCCGAGATCTGCGCGGTCACGAGGTCCCCAGGAGCCGTGCGTGGAACGAACATCACGAGGCCATCCTTGCGCCCCACTCCATCGCCGCCGGCGGCAATCGATTCGATCGACAGGCTGACGATCTCCATCAGTCCCGCAACGCTTCAAGGCGCGCGGCCTGCTTCCATGAGTCGGCGGCTATTTCCTGCCTCACTGAGGCCGGTGAGACCCCTGAAGCGCTCGGCACGCTGCGAGCTTCCCGATCGCGTTCCGCGAGCAGTGCGGCAGCAATCGCGGCAACCCTAACAGTATCTTCGCGCGGCCGACGCTCGAGTATCGAGGAAAGCCGACGCTCGAGCCACTGTATATCGATGTCCCCGCGACGGAATTCCTCGTCGTCCATCATCCGGATGTGAAAATCACGGGACGTCTCGACGCCCAGGATGATCAGATCGACCAGGGCACGTCTCATACGCGTCACCGCTTGTTCGCGGTCGGCTCCCCAAACGATGAGCTTGGCGAGCATTGGGTCGTAATACAGCCCGACCTCGCTTCCCGCCTCGATCCCGCCGTCCCAACGCACGCCCGGTCCTGTCGGCAGGTGGAGATGCTCGATCCGCCCGGTCGAGGGAAGAAAGTTGTCCGACGCGTCCTCACTCGTTATGCGGCACTCCATCGCCCAGCCCCGTGGCGAGA